>CAZAHQ010000052.1:0-12644 GCA_964484415.1 uncultured Acidobacteriota bacterium
CGGCATGCTTGGCACACAAGTCGGTGACGCACATCTACTCGCCAGTCTCTGCACCGTACTTGATGCCGTGTATACCGGGAAGATCCAGGCTCCGCGTGCGATCAACCTCAGTTTTGGTCGGGACGTCGATGTTGCCAACTCAGAACCCGAGGCATGCAACCGGAATCGCCTGTATTGCCAGGTCACGCGTGTGATCAACCACTTGAGATCGCACAACACCACCGTGGTCGCTGCCTCTGGCAATGATCGCAATCTGCTGTTCCCTGCCAATCGCCTCAATGTCGTGGGAGTAGGAATGGTCGACGAACGGGTTATGTTGACGGGAGCGGTGCCTCCTCCCGCGTGGGAAACACCCGCGCAGGTATCGGTAGCGTCTCCTGGAAATGCCCTCTGCCTCGACGGAACCACTGCACTCCCATCGGGCTCTTCATTTTCGAGCGCGATCTTCTCTGGGTGGATTGCCAACCTCAAGCAGAGCGGTGCGTTCCCCCCATCAGGCAATCCTCTTGATGAACGCCCTTGGAGAGTCCAACAGTCCGGCTCATGCTTCGCGTTGGTTTCTCGCCTACACGACTATGGCTGCAATGGTGTCGTGTCGAGCTTGATCAATGGCTGGCAGGGGTCCAACCAAGTCAATTGCTGGCCGCTCCCGAGCGTGCCCATCGGTGCAACGAGCTATCCGGGGAGTCCGATTACCCCCCCCGATAGGCCAGGGATTTCTGAGTTCGTGGCGATGCGCCTTGTACCGACCCCGGATTTTGATCCGTGCCTCCCCTGCATCGGAATGGTTAACAGTGGCAATCTCGAACTCAATCTCTCTCAGTCGCTCGTCGCACCAGCGGGCATCACGTTGCAATCCGTCTCTCTACGCACGAGCGCGGGTCAGTACCCGCTGAACCTCTCGAGTACCGTTCTGCTTCAGATCCAGAATTCACAGCTCGACACGTTGAATATCGTCGGTGCGGGATCCTTCATCACCACGGGCACAGCACCCTCGCTCCTCTACACCTACCGTACCGGCACCAACCCTACCTGTGTCACCACATCACCGCCTAATTGCTACGCAGGCTCGACGCCCATTTTGCTTCAACCCTGACCCGGTCACCGCCCCGGTTGTACCGGTAGGCGAAGCGCGCGCCGACGCCGGCGCGCGCTTCTTTTCACGACCAGCCACCATTGTCACAGCCGGGCGTTGGCCTGACCGATCTCACGATCGAGATGCGCACCTAACGAGCCCACCAGACTTGGATCGAATACGTGAGGATCTGTTGGAATCGCTGCGCTTATTGCAGAGAGAAGCCTGAGGTTTTCAGGGCCCGTTGCAATTCACGAAACCGAGGTCAGCGCATACCGCTCGAGGCCCGATCGATGTCACAACTGCCCCCGTTTCGCGGCGCGGGCTTTGATACCGATCTTCAACAATCGATGTCGTGTCGCCGTTTGGGGGCTTGAGTTGGTGAACCTCGAGCCAGATTCTGACCCTGCAGTTGCCGAGCCAGGACCCGCGATCACCCCGTCGACTCATGTCGACCAACACGTTTCCGCGTTCTCGCTCGCAAGCCCAGCGATCACCGTTTCTGCATGTGAGTTGCATCCATAACCCTCGCCGCTCGACCGCAGTGATTAGCATCCCAAGGCGTGGTCGAACGCTTCGCGCCAGTCGAGCTCTGCTGTGGGATCGACTGGTCCGCTCCGCCCGTCACGCGCTGCGGCGAGCGAACATGAAACGAGCATGGCCGCAGACAATGACCCCGATGGTGTCGAGTACGTCTCGTCCAGAACGAGAGGACGATTGCAGCACCCGACTGTGCGGGCGTTTTGCTCGGGTCGCCCCCGTTTTTTATCGGTACGTACCAGTGGGTGGATCGCCGCTCCTTGCCGCTAGATGTGATGTCAAGGAACTCCTGCTTGTCACCTCCACCCCGCTCCCTCGAGGCGAGTGTCGATGCAAACCCTGGCTTTGACTGACACCAGCGTCGCGCTACAACTCGAGCGACTCAACGCTGATCCAGAAATGCCAATCAAGCTGCAAGCAACGCTCTGCGCGGAATCGGTTTCTTCCGCGCGATCGCGGCACTAGCGAAAGAACGCGCACCGAGTCAATCGATACGTGTGCTTGTAACGGGCGCCCCACCCGGCAGCGCAGTCCCTCTCTACCTCAGCACACGCATCAATCCGCATCCAGCATTGGGCGACCCCTTGGCCGACGTGACTCCGGCCCGCGTCCTCTCGTTGGTCGCCGACTACCAAGGGGACGCCGGTCACTGGTTGCCGGCCGACGCGGGCGACAGCGAGGTGTGTGTTTAGGCGGCGATCCCCGGAACCGCTGCACTCAGTCAGCTACTACGAGTACTGATCGACCGCCCCCTGACCCTCTTGCGAGAGTCGTGGTTCGGCCCAGTACGGGCGTAAGGATCGACCGCTTTCGATCGTGCGGGAACAAGCCGCACCCTCCAGGGGGCAATCCTAGTTGTCTTTACAGGACTGTCTGACCTTTCCTGCTGGAACGATTTTCCAGCTCACGAGCAGACGCTTCTGGGTTAGCCCGGAAGTCGCTAGTTGGCAGGGCTTTCCGACGCTGCCCGGATCTCAGCGATGAGGGCTCGCGCATGATTTTTGCCGGTTCAAACCCCAATTGCACCGCCGTACACTCTGGCAGTTTTTTACATCAGTGTCGGCTGAGGTACGCCGGTGACGGAGGGGTTTGCTATGGCGAATCGTGTGAGGTGGAGTTGGGCGCAAACATCTGTTTGTCTCGCGTTGGCGCTGACCAGTTCGGCATGGGCGCAAGTCCTTCCGAGCGGACTGAAGGTTGAGAAGATCCTCACGAACACGGCGGAGTTGGGGAGCATCGCGCAATCACCGACCGGGGAGCTATGGCTGCTCGAGCGCACCACGGGAATCATGCGCGTACTCGTCACCGGTACAGAGCGAGCGACGCTAACGCTAGGCGTCACATCGACAGGCCAGTCTGGTCTGTTGGACATTGCGTTCGCACCCGACTACGCGACCTCGGGTATTGCGTTCGTTTCCTATGTCGACACTGGATCGCATCTGCGCGTCGGCCGTGTGCTGCGCAGTTCAACCGGTGTGACGTTCGATGGCAACGTGCTCGACGTCGGCACCGTGACCGACTTCACACGTCCCGGTGGCGGTCTTGCCTTGACGAGGGACGGCAAGTTGGTGATGGCGACCGGCGACTTCGGCACCTCGACCAACGCACAAAACGCGTCGAGCTTGGCGGGCAAGGTGCTGCGAATGAATCTCGACGGCTCCGCACCGCTTGACAACCCGACGCCCGGAAGCTTGGTTTTTGCCAAAGGGTTCCGCAATGGACGGAGCGTGGGATACAACGGCGCGAGCAGTCGTGCCGATGGCACCGTCTATAACAGCGACCTCGGTAACGCCAGCGGCCAAACCGCGGCCGATGAACTCAATGTCGTGCGGCCCAACGGTAACTACGCGTGGGATGCCTGCTCCGGCGCCTCATGTTCTGGATACGATGCGCCGATTCTGTCGTGGCCCTCGGCCTCGCTGGTCAACCCCAAGGCAATCGCCGTGTTGCGCAGCGATGATCTCGGCACGGCGCGCCGGAACTCGGTGATCTTCGCCTGCCCGCGCAACGATGGTGCACAGAAGGGATCGATCGAGGAACAGCCGATGTCCGGTGCTGAACTCGACGTCGCCGGCACCATGCGTTCGTTCTTCAATCCCGCCAACGATGCGGACGGAACCGCCGATGCGGGCTGCCCGACTCGTGTCAACGCCATGACCGCCGCGCGTGATGGCTGGGCGTATACCGCCAACATCGGTTCCAACACAGGTATCTGGCGTATCTACAAAGATGACCCCGGCCCACGTGAGGTTTCCAAGACCGGCTCTCCGTTCGGGCTCTCCGTCGAGAAGGCTGGAGCACAGGTAAAGCTCGGTTGGGAGAACCTCGGGTCGCTCGATGCTGGCCGCAACAAGCGTTTCGCTGCCGGTCAACGGGCGGAAAGCTACGAGCTGTTCGAAGGCAGCCTGCCGATCACCGGCACCTACGATCACGCCGCGGTGCTCAGCACCAACGGAACGGCCGAAGGCTTGGCGCGCCTCACCGCCAACGTCACACCGGCAGCCGGCAGTCGCTACTTCCTGGTGAACGCGCAAGGCAACAACTATGAAGGGTCGTTGGGCAAGGCCAGCAGCGGCACCAACCGCCCGCTCCCTTCCGGCATGACCGCCAACTACTGCGACACGATTGGCTACGACTCGGTCACCAACAAGTGCGCGCCAGAGTTCAAACATCAGGGAACGGGTCAACCGATCACACTGGTCGATTACAACCCGCGCTCTGCAACGTACCTTCAGCCGATCAATCTTGCAGCGCTACGCGGCAAGATCGTCAAGCTGGCACTCACATCCAAGAACTGCTTCTGGTGCACGGTCGAGGCCCAGGACGAAGCGAGAGCCTCGCGCGATTTCGGAGCTCGTGACTTCGTCAACGTCTCTGTCTATACCTTGACGTACGGTTACTGGGACGCCGTGCCGACTGCCAACTGCGCTACCGAAGTCGCCACCTGGGCCAATACGTATCTAACCAACGCAATCATCGTTTGCGACCCGGACAATGACGGCGACGGCAAGGGTGACATCAGCAAGAAGCAATACGATCACTGCTCCTGCGCTCCGCAAAACTACTACCTCGACAAGGGCGGTGTGATCTACAACTACGTGGCCGGCGCCAACTTCTACACTGACGTCGCCGCCAAGGTTCTGCCCGAGATCAACCCAGAGAGCTGCGAGTAATGTCCACGACGCTACTGAACCTCCGCGCGAGTCGTCGCGCGGAGGTTCTTCTTTCAATCCTTGTGTCGATTGCCTGTTCGTGGTCCGTCACACTCGCCCAGCAGCCCGAGCAAGGCGAGGTCAAGATCGATGAGGCTGCCGGCGATGTGACCGGCTCGCTCCAGGGTCAGGACGGCGTGCGGATCCAGACGATGTGCACGCACTGCAACTCGTCCAACATCCAGGTCGGCGGCTTGTCGCAGGATCTCGTTCCGTTGGAGTTTGGCGGCTACCCATTGTTCGGTGGATTGGCGACATCGTTCGTGATGTCGATGTTGCCGCCCGATACGGTGGCCGAAGCCAAGGTCACCAAGGGACCCGGCGAGGCGGTCGATCCATCGCGTGCCGCCGGTGGGACGATTCGCTTGCTGCGCGCGACACCAAAAGAGCTGCCTTGGTTCGATTTGGGGTACGACACGGGATCGTTCGGACGCCGAACGTCCTACCTACGTGCCTCCGGCCCAGTCACACGCTGGCTGGCCGGCAGTGCGACATTCGGCAAGGAAACCGCTGATGCGGTCGATGACGACGGTGATGGATGGGTCGATGTCGCCGCCGCCGATCGTAAGTTGGCCGACGGCGAGCTACGGATTGCGCCCAGCAAGAGCCACACGATTGAACTGTCGGGGTCTTATATCGACGAGACCGATTTGAATAGCCGCGGCGCCTTCGACGCCAACGTGTTCCTGTTGCAGGGTCAGAAGGCGGCTTGGACTCGCGAGGATGCGCTGTTTGTTCGACGCGAGTATCGGGCCGGGTGGACCTGGGAGCTACCACGCGGCGGCACCGTGCACCTGCGCGGCTCGTCTGCCAAGCGCGAGCAAACGGTGCGCTCGCAGGAAACAGCGCTCCCGGGCTTCAACGAACTGTTCGATCGCTACGGAATCGACGAGACCTCGAAGTGGGGTGAGCTACGGCTCGACTACCCGATCAACCTCAGTTGGGCGGTGGCCGCGTCGGCCGAACGAACCGACGAGGAGGTCACGGCGAACGAGTTCACACCGCTCGGTCAGTTGTTCCAATCCGCTACCGATAGCGTCAAGGGCTGGGCGTACGCGGCGCAGGCCCAACGAATCATCGGCCAGAAATGGACCGTGACCGCAGGGCTGCGGTATGACGACGACGAGTTGTACGGCACCAGCAGTTCGCCGCGTCTCACCGTGTTGTACCGGCCGATCGCCGGGATGATGTTGCGTTTCGTCGCGGGACGGACGTTCCGCCCACCAAAGCCGACGTTCGCCGAGGTCTGCTGTGGGCGCCGCTATCTCACCAACACCGAGGCCGGCGTGGTGGCCGAGCAGGCTTGGACCTACGCATTCGAAGCTGGCTACCAACCATCCCCCGAACTCAAGCTCTCGGGGTATGTGGCGCAAACATCGTTCGACGAGCACGTGATTCAGTTGGTCGCCGAGAGCGCGTTCTATCGACAGATCTACGGCAACACCAACGTGCCAGAAGCGCGCGCGCGCACGCTGGAGTTTGCCGGCAAGTGGACGCCGATCGCACCGCTCACGCTGGATGCCAGCATCGGCTGGCTGGTGTTTCGCAACACCGGCGACCAGAACGTCGCGATTACTTATCGGCCATTCTTCGGCGGGCCGACAGCACTCGAAACGCGAACGCTGCCGATCGATCGAATCCCCTATCGCCCTAGCCGCAGCGCGTCGGTGGGTGTGGCGTGGACGCTGCCACGCGGGATCTCGTTGCGTGGATCCGGTGCCTACACCGGCCCGCAGTTGATTCAGCAGTACGCCGCGTGGGATCCGATGAGCGTCAACCCCACCAAGCTGCTGCTCGACGATCTGCGTGAGGTCCCCGACTTCTGGCTTTGGAACTTGGGCTTGACGGCGCCGCTGGGCAAGTACATCGAGATTCAGGCCGGGATCGACAACATTGGTGACTACATCCAAGAGGATCTTGGCGATTACACCCGCGACTACAACTGGGGCCCGCTCACCGGACGCAGTTGGCGCTTAGGGTTGAAGTTCCACCTCGACCGCAAGTAGCAATCCTCAGCGCGCCCGGGCGAGGATCTCCTGGGCGCGCTGCTTGATCTCGTCGATGTCTGAATCGCGAGCGAGTCGCTCCAACGCCTTGATTGCTTCCTTGTCACGCCCCGCCGCAAGCTCTGCCTCCGCTTGTTTGAGGTCAAGCAACTGACTGGGTTGAGACTTGCGCGAACCCTTGAGCAGAGTCAGGGCACGTTCGCTATTCCCGATCTCGAGGAGGTAATCGACCCCCGACGCGATCGCAACGACATCGGCACCCTTGGCGGTAGCCGCGGCAAACTGTGGGTACCCATCGGCCACCCGATCGAGCAGCGGCAGTAGCTTGGCCGCCGGAACGAAACCCTTCACGCGCGTGATTTCGTTTCCGCTCGGATCGAGGAACAAGAGCGTGGGCAACTCAGAAGCGTTATGCCACTTCGCGAAGATCGGCTGCGCATCTTGATCGACCTTGAGGGTGATGTACTTCCCGAGTGCGGCGGCGACCTTAGGGTCGGAATAGACCTTCGTGTCGAGTGCCTTGCACGGCACACACCACGTCGCCCAAAAATCGACGAACACCAGTTTGCCGGTGTCTTTGGCCTGTTTTAGCGCAGCGGTGATGTTCTCGTTCCAGGTCACGCTGTCGGCAGCGAGGCTCGCACTCGAGGCAAGAATCAGAAGTAGCGCGGCAACTCGTCGGCTCATTGCGGGTTCTTCCTTCCTGGGGCGACACCCTATCGGAGGACGGCGCGGCCGTGCAACTGAGACTCGTCAGGCGAGGCTGACCGCCAATCGCTGGCGCCGTCGCGGCGCAACCACACTCCCTTTCGATCGACCGTGCGTGCAGCCAGATTGGGTTCCAGCGATCGTCGAGATCACTGGGGATGAAGCGGACAACTGTCCGCAGTTCACCGAACAATCGTCCTGCGGGTCTTGGTTCCTGCAGCCGTAACTCGGCCGTTTTTGGCCGTTCCTCGCTGCGGGCCCAGAAGAAATCGCTGGCATGCCACTTGCTGCTCACTCTGTTCGATTGAGATCGGAGCGAATCAAGCAAAGGGGCGTCACGTGATCGAGAACACGACATCGATGGATCGGCCGGTTGCGACGCGTCGCGCGGCGTCGAGCAAGACTCGCTGGTCGATTGCTGTCTTGGTCCTCGTGGTGATCGTCGTGGCGTTCGCCGCACCGTCGATCCGGCGTTGGGCCCGAGCCGATCGCACGCTCCCTGCTGCGCGGATCCGGCTTGGAGCGGTGACCCGTGGCCCGTTCGTTCGAGACGCCGTAGCGCAGGGGAAGGTCGTTGCGGCGTTGCACCCCACGCTGTTCGCACCGACGAACGGCATCGTGCAGCTTCATTCGCGGGCCGGGGCTGCGGTGAAGCAGGGTGAACTGCTTGCACAAATCGACAGCCCCGAACTGCGGAGCCGCTTGGCGCAGGAACTCGCCACCTTGCATTCAACGCAGTCGAACTACGAGCGGCAGAAGATCGCGCTCGAGCAGGCGGCGCGTGAGCGCGAGCAACAGATCGAGTTGCTGGCACTCAAACAGCAGGCGGCCGCGCGCGCGCGCCGCAGAGCGGACGAACTGCAAGACGAAGGCCTCTTGGGGGCGACCGATCACGAGAAGGCGATCGACGACGAGCGGATCGCCACACTCGAATGGAACAACGCCAAGGCGGCGATGGCGCTCGAGGCGAAGTCGACCACCTTCGACTTGAAGGACCGTGCGCTACAGGTCGACCGACAACAGTCGATCGTGGCCGAGCTTCAACGACAAGCCGACCGACTGTCGATTCACGCACCGCTGGACGGCAGCGTCGCGAACGTCGCAGTCCAGGACCGTGATGCCGTAGCTGCGAATCAACCGTTGCTTACCGTCGTCAACCTCGATCGATATGAGGTGGAAGTGAAACTCTCCGAGGGGGACGCCGCCGATGCTGCAGTCGGCACGGCTGTGACGATCGACTACGAGGGGAAACCGTTTCCAGGAAAGGTGACCGCCATCTCTCCCGAGGTCCGCGACAACCAGGTAACCGGTACTGTCGTGTTCGACGGCACATCACCGGCCGGTCTGCGACAGAACCAGCGCGTCACCGTTCGGCTGGTTTTCGACTCTCGCCAGGATGTGCTGCAGGTGCCGCGCGGACCGTTCGTGGACGCAACCAACGGAAGCCGTGTCTACGTCGTCGCGGGCAAGGAGGCGGTGCCGCGCGCTGTGCGGCTCGGCGCGCTGAGCCTCACAGCGGTCGAAGTCATCTCCGGTTTGCAGCCGGGTGAGCAGATTCTCATCTCCGATACGTCTGAACTCGGCGGCGCGCAACGCGTGCTGTTGACCGATTGAACACTCGCAGGAAGCGCGGCGTAAGCGGCCGCTTTGGAAGGGAGAACACCCAGTGATCTCGATGAAATCGATCCACAAGATCTACCGCACCGAGACGGTTGAAACTCATGCGCTGCATGACTTTTCCTTGGAGGTCAAGGCCGGGGAGTTCGTCGCGCTGATGGGGCGCTCGGGGTCGGGCAAGACCACGTTCCTGAACGTCGCGGGACTGCTCGATGGCTTCGAGTCGGGCGAGTATTGGTTGGGTGGCGAGAACGTGAGTCAGCTGAGCGACGCCCAGTCCTCGAAGATCCGCAATCGGAAAATCGGATTCGTGTTTCAGTCGTTCAACTTGATTCCCGACCTGTCGGTCGCCGACAACGTCGACGTGCCGTTGAGGTATGCCGGTTATGCCGCCGCGGATCGCAAGCAGCGAATCGAACAGGCACTCGCCACGGTAGGGCTGAGTTCACGTAGCAGGCACCTGCCGTCGCAACTGTCCGGCGGTCAGCAACAGCGGGTCGCGATCGCGCGCGCGATCGCCGGCGACCCTGTGCTGATCTTGGCGGACGAACCGACCGGCAACCTCGACACCGCCATGGCGCGCGAGGTTCTGGACCTGCTCGAATCGATCAACCGTCGCGGCACGACCATCGTGATGGTGACTCATAGCCCCGAGGCCGCCGGCCGTGCGCTGCGCTCGGTGCACATGGTCGACGGGCGGCTGATCGATTTGGGAACCACCGCACAGCCGTTGGCTGGAGCGATTTGAGGCCGCGATGCTGATTCACGATCTGTACCTTGCGATTCGAAGCCTGCGCCGCACACCCTGGTTGTCATTGCTGATCGTGCTGGCGATCGCAGCGGGGGTTGGTTCGGCCACCGTGTTCTCGGCACTCAAGCATGCCGTGGCCAAGGATCCGCTTCCCGGTCACAGCCAGAACCTCTTCTACGTGCGAATGGACAACTGGCGACCCGACATGGCGTATCCCGGTAGCGGACCGAATCCGATTCCGCCGCAGCTCACCTGGCGTGATGTCAACAACCTGCTGGCTTCGACGATTCCAACGCATCAGTCGGGTGCCTACGAAACCAACATGACGTTCTATCCGGCAGCCGGCAGCACGGAACGACCGTTCAACGAACGTGTACGTGTGTGCTATCGCGACTTCCTCGAGATGTTCCAACTGCCGTTCGCATTCGGTGGCCCCTGGGCCAAGGAGTACGACCAAACCTCACAACAGGTCGCGGTGATCAGCGCCTCGCTCAACGATCGCCTGTTCGGCGGCGGCAACACGGTTGGGCGCAGCTTTCGGCTGGGCGATCGCGAGTTCCAGGTTCAGGGCGTTCTCAAACCGTGGTCACCGACGGTCAAGTACTACGACTTCCTGGCCGATGCCGTAGGCGCGCCTGACGCCGCTTTCATACCGATGAGCCTCGCCGTTCCCATGAGGCTGTTTCCCGCCGGCAACTCCGATGGCTGGGGGCCGCCTTCGGCACCTGGATTCGAGAACGGCCTGACTTCCGAGCTGCTGTTCCTACAGTACTGGGTCGAGCTACCAACAGACGACGCGCGTGCGCGCTACCGCGAGTACCTCGACGCCTATGTGTTGGAGCAGAAGAAGGCTGGCCGCTACCCTCGCCCGCTCAACAACAAATTGACCTCGATGTCGGACCTGATGGACGAATGGCGCGTAGTTCCACCGCAGGCGACGGCAATGCAAGTCGTCGGGCTGCTGTTCTTGGCCGTCTGCTCGCTCAACCTGATCGGGCTGTTGCTCGGAAAGTTCTTGTCGCGCAGCTCCGAGGTCGGCGTGCGGCGAGCCCTGGGAGCCAGTCGACTCCGGGTCTTCTTGCAGCATATCGTCGAGTGCGAGCTGATCGCGTTGGTGGGCGGCGGTCTTGGAGTCCTGATTTCGCTCGGCGGGCTCGAGGTGATCAACGTGTGGGTGAGTCATCGGATCGCACGATCGGACCTGTTTCAACTCGACTTGACGATGCTTGCGACCGCCGTCGGTTTTTCGTTGGCAGCCGGGTTGATGGCCGGCGTTTACCCTGCATGGCGCGTCAGCTTTCAACCTGCCGCAGCCACGCTCAAGAGGTGAGCAATGCACATCGGCCCGATTCTGCGTGCGATGAAACATAGCAAGATGCGGTTCGGCGTGATCGTTGCCGAGATCGCGTTGACGTTGGCCATCGGGCTCAACTGCGGGGTCATGATCCTGAAGGCTCGGTCCGAGATGTCCCAGCCCTCGGGCTTCGACGATCCGCAGCTGGTTCGAGTGGTCAGCCGGCCGTTCGATCCGGCGTTCAAGGAGAACGGGTACGTCAGCCAAGTACGTCAGGACGATCGCCGCGTGCTGGAAGCGCTGGACGGGGTCGAGTCGGCGAGCAACACGCGGTTCCTCCCCTGGCAAGGGGGCGGCAGCAGTCAAACCTTGCGACTGGCCGGCGCCAAGGCGGGAGACATTCGCACGCAGATCTACCCTGTCGACGAGACCACGTTGAAGGTGCTGGGGACTCGACTGATCGCCGGCAGTTGGTTCACTCACGAGCAGGTCGAGAGCGACATCGAGAGGCTGCGAGCCGTGCTCGACTCCCCTCGACCGCAAGATGCGAACGGGCGTGTGCTGGAGCCGATCAGCCAAGACATCGTCATCTCCAAGAGGTTCGCGCAAGACGCGTTCGGCTCCGAGGCCCCGTTGGGCAGGCTGCTCGAGGACGAAACCGGCGACACCTACCGGGTAGTCGGTGTTATCGACGCCTTCTTCAACCCCTACGCGTGGCCCGAGATCAACGAGCGCGTCGTGTTCTACATGGGGAGTTCGTCGACTGCTGATTTGTCGATCTGGCTGGTACGTGCTGCACCTGGCCGAGCCGACGAGGTGGCACGCGCTGCCGTAGCGGCCATGGAAGCGTCCAACCGGGGGCGCAACGCGCGCGCGAGCACGATCATGGACGTGAAGACTGAATACCACGGTATGCAGCTGATTACCGTCTGGTTGATGTCGATCCTGATCGCGCTCTTGGTGTTCGTGACGGCACTCGGTATCGCTGGCCTGACCAGCTTCTCGGTCGCGGAGCGCACACGTCAAATTGGAACGCGGCGCGCGCTCGGGGCTCGGCAGCGCGACATCCTTGCATACTTCCTGACAGAGACGTCGCTGGTGACGGCCCTGGGCGTCACGGTCGGCGTCGCGCTGGCGTACGGGCTCAACATGGCGCTCTTGACGTTCACGGGAGGATCGAAGATCGGTTTGGGCTCATTGACGTTGGCGATCGCCGGCATTTGGTCGATCGGCCTCGCCGCCACGTTCTTTCCGGCGCGTCGAGGGGCGGCCGTGCCGCCGGTCGTCGCGACGCAATCGGTCTAGCACTGCAGAGCACGCCGAGAAGGACCGAGAGTAGATGGTAATGAGACTGCCAGTACTGATCATCGAAGACACATCCAGTGTCGCAGAAGCACTGGGGGTGTTGCTTCAGGTCGAAGGGCTGCCATTCGAAATCGCT
>CAZAHQ010000053.1:0-12540 GCA_964484415.1 uncultured Acidobacteriota bacterium
TGTCCTTGTTCGTCGAACGCCATCACCACCACAGCAGCGCCATACCGGCGGACCAAGCGAGCTTGTCGCCGAAACTCGTCCTCGCCCTCCTTGAGCGAGATCGAGTTGACCACGCCCTTGCCTTGCAGGCACTTCAACCCGGCTTCCAGCACGCTGAAACGGCTGCTGTCGACCATGATCGGCAAGCGCGCAATCTCGGGCTCCGAACCGATCAGCCGCAAGAACCGGGTCATCGCCTGCTCGGAGTCGAGCAGTCCCTCGTCCATGTTGATGTCGAGGATGTTGGCGCCGCCTTGGACTTGATCGCGTGCGACCGCAAGCGCCGCTTCGTAGTCGCCCGCGCGGATCAGTCGAGCGAACTTCTTCGAGCCGGTGACGTTGGTGCGTTCGCCAATGATCGTGAAGTTCGAGTCGGGGCGAATCGTCAGAGGCTCGAGGCCGGAAAGCGTGGTGAAACTCGTTCGCGTAGCCGGCACGTGCGGTGCGACCCCACGCACCGCATCGACCAACGCGCGCGTGTGGGCGTCGTTGGAGCCGCAGCACGAGCCGGCGATGTTGAGCCACCCTTCCAAGGCGTAGCTGCGCAGCACCTCCGCCATCATCTCCGGCGTCTCGTCGTAGCCGCCGAATTCGTTGGGCAGTCCAGCATTGGGGTAGCAGGCGATGAAGTGCGGCGCGACGCGCGCCAGCGCATCGACATACGGCCGCATCGCCTCGGCCCCCAGCGCGCAGTTGATACCGACCGCCAACAGCGGAGCGTGATCGATCGACACGTAAGCCGCTTCGAGCGTTTGACCCGCCAGCAGCCGGCCTGAGTTGTCGGTCACCGTAAGCGAGGCCAAGACCGGCGGAATTGCTCCCGCATGCTCTTCGCGCAATCGATCGATCGCAAACAGTGCGGCCTTGAGGTTGAGTGTGTCGATCGTCGTTTCCGGTACCAACAGATCGACGCCGCCGTCGATCAGGCCTCGTGCCTGCTCGTAGTAGGCCTCCATCATTTCGTCGAACGAGACAGCGCGATACGCAGGGTCGTTGACATCGGGCGACAGTGAGGTCGAGCGCGTGGTCGGCCCGATGCTGCCGGCCACGAAGCGTGGCTGCCCCGGTGTGCGCGCCGTCGCTGCGCGAGCCTCGATCACCGCCAGCTCGGCAGCGGACTTGTTGATCTCGTAGACCAACGAGTGCAGGCCGTAGTCGGCCATCGAGATCGCGTTGGCGTTGAAGGTGTCGGTCTCGATGATGTCGGCGCCTGCCTCGAGGTACCGGCGATGGATCTCGCGCACGATCTGCGGCTGCGTCAGCACCAACAGGTCGTTGGCACCCTTGAGCTCGCCCGGGGAGTCCTTGAATCGCACACCGCGGAATTCGGCTTCGGTGAGGCGATAGGACTGCACCATCGTCCCCATCGCCCCGTCCATCACGAGGATTCGTTGGCGCATCAAGCGACTGAGTGTTTCGAAGATCGTCATCAGGGGCGGGATTGTACGCGGCGCGCCCGCGAACGACGAACGCGCCGCCGAAACCCGATGCGGCCCCGCGGAACCTCGCAGGGTCGCTGACGCGGACTAGCGGTATGGATCGGGGGCGAACCCTGAGTCGGCAAAACCACGCGCGCGTTCGCGGCGAGCCAATGCGTCGCGATCGGGGTGGCGCGGCAGTACGCCCAAGCTCACCAGCGCATCGCGGTACTCGTAGCGCAACGAGATCACGGCGGCAGGGGTCTCCTCGTGATCGAACTCGACCCTCGTTACCGGGTGTGATAGCTCGCGCCCGATACCTGTGGCCGCCAGCTTGTCGTCCTTGCTCTCGCGCTCGCTCTTCGACTGGGAGCGTGTTTGCGAGTCGGCGCTGCCCATCGGGGCTGCGGGAGCTTGGTCGCGCTGTTCGAAACGCGGTGCCCGCAAACACTCCTCCGCGATTCGTTCCCGGAAAAACGCCGCCGCGATTACCCCCAGGTTCTCGGTCTTCCCGAGCCACGCGCCGTACGAACTCTCCTCGCGGGTGAAGAAGAATTTGCGCGCGGTCCGTGAACTGGTCTGCCACCCGTCGATCACGATCGACGCGTACGGATCCAAGATCCACTTGCGCGCGTCGCGCATCGAGCTGGTCTTGGCGTCGATGCTGTTGAGTCCATCGACGCTGAGTGCGACGGCGATCCGCTCGGGGGAGTGGTTGGTCAGTCGAATCGCATACTCGCGTTGATCGAGCGCTTCGATGTATGTCGTGCCACGGGACACGTACTCGGGGCGTGCGCGACCGTCGACCAAGACCTCGATCGAATACAGGCGGTTCGAGTCGGCCGGGCGCGGCCCGCATTCCATGGCCCAGGAACCGGAAGTGGCCGCGGACAAGAAGACGGGAACGGCAGCGAGCAGCGAAAGGATGCGGATCGGTTTGCGATTCATGGTCGTGGCCTCCGAGGCCGTTCATCCGATGGGCCTCACCCTCAATCGACAGCAGCGGCCGAGGAAAGTTCCCAGGGTCAGCCGGCCGACTACAATGCCGCCGCAATCGCGGTGCGATGGACACCGGTTGGGCGAATGAAACCGCCGGAAAGGAGTTGCCGATGGCAGGACAGGGATCCGCAGGAAATGTGATCGCGGCGCTTGCCAGTTTCTTCATACCCGGTCTCGGTCAGTTGGTGCAGGGTCGCTGGATCATGGCCGGATTCATGTTCGTGATGGCAGGTCTGCTCTGGTTCGTGCTGTTGGGCTGGCTGGTGCACTTGTGGTCGGTAATCGATGCAGCCCTTTGGAAACCAAAGGGTGAACGGGCAAACTGATCACCGATGACGTCACCGTCGACTCGCCCGCGCCTCAAGGACCGCCTGATCGACCCGACCCCGCTCTTGGCAGTCGAGTTGCGGCCACCGCGTCGCAGCCTGAGCGGCGACCAAGCAATGGACGCCTGGATCGACGTCTATCACGCGGTGCAGCGGCTCTCCAAGAGCGACACCGTGGTGTTCCTTACCGACAACGCGGTTGGCACCGGCGAGGAAGAAAACCTCAATCACCTGATACAAAACCTCGGACCGGATGCGGTACGTGAGCGGATGGTGCCGTTTCTCACCTTGAAGCACTCGCTCGACTACTGCCGCCGCTATGCAGAGCGCGCGCGTCGTGAACAGTTTCCTGGGTTGGTGGTGTTGGGCGGCGACGCTCACGACGGCATCGCCCGCTGCTTGGACCACGCCTGGCAATTACGGGAGATCGTACGGCAGGCGCACCCGTCGCTGGTGTTGGGAGGTTGGGTCAACCCGCATCGCGATGCCGAGCGACAGGTCGGCTATTTGTTGGAGCATCGCGACTCGCTCGACTACGCGCTCACGCAGGTGGTGTCGCATCACGACCTGGGTGGCCTCGATCTGTTTCTCAACCAGGCCGTCAAACAAGGGCTCTCACTTCCGCTGATTGCCGGTGTCTTTTACTACCGCAGTGCTCGCCCGCGAACTCTGCAAACCCTCGCCCAGTTCATACCGGTTCCTGCTGCCGCGCTTACCGCCGATTTCGCTGAGCGGGGCTTGACCCCTGCGCAGATCGCAGCCGCCACGGTGCGTGCTCTGGCCGACCGCGGGATCGGCAGGGTCTACCTCAGCAACCTCGATACCAGCCTCGCACCGCAGCAGTTGTCGCAGATCGCGACGCTGGCGGGCCTGCCCGACCCGGTCGGCCCGAGGCCGAAGCGTTGACACCGATCAATCCCAAAGAGACGCAAACACGGTAACTCTGGACTGGCCAGCAGAGGACTCCTATGTGGACACACCAACTCGAACACCAACCGCAGATTCGGATCGTGATGACGCCGTTTCCGTATTGGATCGATGCGCGCGCCACGCTCGCTGACGCCAACATCATGATGCGCGACCACAACGTCCGGCATCTGCCCGTGATGGATGGCGATCAGATCGTCGGCGTCGTCTCTGAGCGCGACATCATGCGAGCGTTGGCCTCCGGCGATTCGCTGGCGATGCTTCGTCCGGTCTGCACGACCTGCCGGACCAAGCCGTATGTGGTCGAGAGTCACGAGTCGCTCTCCAAAGTGTTGGGTGAGATGGCGGCGAGCGGCGTGGGATCGGTGCTGATCACCAAAGAGGGACGATTGGCCGGCATTTTCACGACCACCGATGCGTGCAAACGGTTTGCCGAGTTGATCGACTCGCTCTTCAAGGACACCCCCCCGCATCCGGCCTAGGCCCAGGCTTCGCTGGCCCGGAGCGGTCGACTCAGGGCACTATTCCGATCGAAAGGTCGATTGATGGGCACCAACAGCGTGAAGAACGTCACCGCAAAAAGCTTCGAGACCGATGTCATGCAGCGGTCACGTGAGATCGTGGTCGTGATCGATTTTTGGGCCGAGTGGTGCGGTCCATGCAAGACCCTCGCCCCCGTCCTGGAGGCTGCGATCGCGAAGTTCCCGGGAAAAGTCGAGATGGTCAAGGTCGACTGCGATACCGAGCAGGAACTGGCGGCAGCGTTTGCGGTCAGCGGAATCCCCGCCGTCAAAGCGATCAAGAACGGTCAGTTGATAAACGAGTTCACCGGCGCGCAGCCGCCGCACGTGGTTGACGCGTGGGTCCGTTCGCTTGTTCCCAGCGAGGAAGAAACGGCGCTCGCGGCCGCCAAGCGCGAGGTTGCCGAGGGCCGACGTAACGACGCGATCGGCCGGCTGGAACGATTTCTCGAGCAAAACCCCAACGACGGTCCGGTGCTGCTGGAGCTCGGACGCCAGCTCTCGATTGCCGGACGAAATCGCGATGCGCTCGGAATCTTCGCGCGGATCCCAGAGGGTGCCCCCGAGTACGAGCAGGTCCGGCAGGAGCAGCTCCTGATCGAGATGATGGCTTCTGCCGAAGCGGCCGGCGGGCTGGCCGGAGCGCTGCGCGCCTGTGGCGATCGCCCGAACGACCTCGAGGCCCGTTTCGCTCTCTCGGGCGCACGCTGGCACGGAGGAGACATCAGCGGGGCGATCGATGAACTGCTTCAAATATTTCGCACCGATCGAGCCTTCCGCGATGACGGTGCGAGGCGTACTCTCCTGGCAATTTTCGAACACCTCGGCGCGGATCACCCCGAAACCGTCGAGGGTCGCAATCGGTTGGCTAACTTGTTGTTCGCATAAAGGGCCGCGACAGATGAGCGATCACGCCGTGATGGTTTACTTCCCCCTGTCCGACGAAGACCTCGATTCGCTGTTCGATCTCGAGGATGCACTCATCGATGCGATCGACGAGGCGGGTGCCGGAGAGTTCGATGGCAATGAGATCGGCGCTGGCGAGGCGGTGTTGTACATGTACGGACCCGACGCTGACAAACTGTTCGCCGCTGTCGAGAAGGTGCTGCGCACCGCGCCGATGGTCCGCGAAGGATATGCAGTCAAGCGCTTTGGCCCGCCCGAAGACGGCGTGCGCGAAGTGCGCGTCGATCTGAGCTGAGGGTGGCGGTGCCCGACTCGATTCCACCGTCACTCCGTGACAAGGCCGACGTACTGGCGATCGGTCGTACCGCTCGACACCTGTTCCTTTGCGCCGAGCCAACCAAACCGAAGTGCTGTGAGGGCCCTCTCTCCGCGGAGTTGTGGAGTTTCGTCAAGCGTCGCTTCCAGGAACTCGGACTCGACGCCAAGGCTGGCGGCGAACTGCCGTCCCACCGCAGCAAGGTCGATTGTTTGCGCGTCTGTACGAATGGCCCGATCGCAGTGGTCTATCCCGAAGGGACCTGGTACCACTCACTCGACGAAGCGAAACTCGAACGAATCATCCAAGAGCACATTATCGGCGGTCGCCCCGTAACGGAGTTCTCCTTCGCCACCGACCCGCTGGGCTAGCCTCGCTCGCGCCAATCCCACTCTCAACCCATGACGCCCAGCCCGCACAGTCGAGCCCCGCTCGAAGTGCGAGGTATTTCGTCGACACCTTCCACCGTATGATTCCGGACTCGCGTTGCGGAGGGCGGAATGCAGCGTTTTCTCCTGTTCACATGGTTCGTATTGGCCCTGGTCGGCTCACCGGCGCTCGCCCTCGACCCGGCCCCCCGCTCCGGGGACGATCCGGTATTTCGGTTGAAGGTGTATGGCGATCAGGCTGTGCGCGATTGGCTCGAGCGAGAGGAGTTCGATGTTGCCGGCCTCAGCATCCCCGGCAACTTCGCCGAGGTGATCACCGACCAAGCCGGCCTGGAACGATTGCAAGCGGCCGGGTTGAAAATCGACCTGATCGAAGCGCGCCGCGGGCGGCAACCGTTGGCTCAGGGGAGCCATGGTCAGTCGCCCGACCCGAGCCTCGACATCCCGCTACAAGACAACCGCTATCACGATCCTGCCGAAATCGAGGCGTTCCTCAATCAGGTAGTGACCGACCATCCAGCGATCACCCGCAAGTTCTCCTTGGGAAATTCACGACAGGGCCGCCCGATCTGGGCGCTGCTTATTTCCGATAACGCAGCCGTTGACGAGGATGAGCCCAGCATCCTGTTCAACGCCGCTCACCATGCGCGCGAGGTGATGACCCCCGAGATCGCGATGGACATCATCGGCCTGCTCACCGACGGCTACGGAGTCGACCCCGAGATGACGCGCCGCGTCAACGCCTACCAGATTCTCGTGGTGCCGGTCGTCAACCCCGACGGCGTCCAGCGCGTGCATGTGACCGACGATTTTTGGCGCAAGAACCTGCGCGACAACGACAACAACGGAACGATCAACTCGAGCGACGGCGTCGATCTGAATCGCAACTACGAGTGGGGATTCGGCAACCAGTGTCAAGGCTCTTCCTCGACCTTCAACTCGGAAACGTATCGTGGCCCGAGCGAGGGTTCGGAGCCGGAAACCAAAGCGATGCTCGATCTGGGTCGCAACTACACTCCGGTATTCGATGTCGAGTACCACAGCTATTCCGAAGCGGTGTACTACGCACTGTCGTGCGACCCCAAGTTTTCACCCAAGCTCAGCACAGTCTCCGGCGACGGCAGTATCAGCCGTGTGATCGGTGAGGATCTGGCAGTGCGCATCGTGCAGGCCGACGGCGGAATCGGTTACCTGGCAGCACCCTACGGTAGCCGCGTCGATGGCACCGGACGCGATCAGCAGTATCACGAAGGGGGCTCGATCTCGTTCGTCGTGGAGGTCAACAACGATCTGGAGGGTGGATTTCACCCCGACTACGGTCTATGGCGCGACCCGACAGTCACTGGTCATCGAGCCAGCTGGCAGTGGTTGATCGATCGCATCGATGGGCCCGCGATCGGCGGTCACGTGCGTGACGCCGCTACCGGCTTGCCGCTTCAAGCCGAGATTTCACTCGACGAACTGACGCTACCTGACGGCAAGCGCTTGACCTCTCGAAGCGATACCGGCCGGTTCCACCTGATCGTGGTGCCGGGCTCGTACACGCTTCGTATCCGCAAGCCGGGCTATCAAGATGCAGCCGTGCCGGTGGTGGTCGACACCACGGCCCAGTCTGTCGAGGTCGCGTTGCAACCGTTGGGAGCGACGCTGATCACGAGTGAGCCGTTTGAAGATGCCGCGCGCGTGGCGCAGTGGACCGTCGGTTTGGTTCCGGGTGACACCGCCACCGGTGGACGCTTTGCATGGGGCGATCCCGAGGGGACCCACAGCGGCGACATACAAAACAACAATTTGTTGTTCGGCCAGCCCGGGGTCGATCGTACGCCGGGATCAGGGAAGCGCTGCTTGGTCACCGGCAACGCCGTCAACGCCACGCTGACCAGCGATGATGTCGACAACGGCGTCACCAGCGTGTTGTCACCGCTCTACGATCTGCGTGGTTACTACGGTGTCGAAGTCACCGTGCATCGTTGGTTTCGCAAGGATGCCGTCGACGGGCTCGATCGCTTCGACATCGAGGTCAGCCCCGGCGGGACCAACTGGCAACCACTGGAGACACTGTTTGCGAGCACCTCGACGCCGGCAGCGTCGCCCGCCTGGACCGAGAAGCGTGCGGTGATCGACACCTTGGTAGCGCCGGCCGCCGGTGTGCGATTCCGGTTCCGCGCCTCGGATCTCGGGGCCGACAACAGCGTCGAAGCGGCGGTCGATGATTTCGAGCTTCGCGGATATCTGCTCGCCACACACGGGGAGGTGCGCAACGTCACACTCAATGGTGCCAGCAGCACTGTGCTCAACTGGCAACCGATCCCAGGTGGATCGGGTGCGGTCTATGACGTGGTGCGGGGGGATGTCGCCAACCTCTCGGGCGGTGCCGGCGGTGTCAATCTCGGGGCGTTGACCTGCATCGAAAACGATTCTGCCGACACCTCGACCAGCTCGACGCCGGACACGGCGCTGCCGGGCGCCGGTGCGTCGTACTTCTACTTGGTGCGCTTTCGTCTGGGGCTCAGTCTCGGAACCTATGGGACCGGGAGTGCCGGCGGCACACGAAGCGGCACTGGAGGTTGCCCCTAGTCCAGGGCGGTACGCGGCTTAGAGAATCCGAACCTGCCAGGCCTGGACGCCGGTGCTCGCGATGATTCCCGAACCGTTCTCGGGTGTAACGATGTAACGAATCAGTCCGCACACGCGCGCCATCTTGTAGCGGCAGAGCACGTTGAAACCAAGCCGCCGATGCGACTGCAGCGAATGCGGATTGTCGGCTTGAATCGAGCCGAACACACGGTTGACGCCACGCCCTGCGAGTAACTCCATCGACACTTTCCAGTGCTTGTGGAAGATCCCCGAGATCCGATAGTCGGGATGAATCTCGAAGCCGAAGACCCATGCAGCGTCCGGGCCGTATCGGAACTTGTACCCGTTGGTGCGCGAAATGTGCAGTCCCGAGGTTTCGAACCAGCAGTAGCTGGCGGGCTTTCCATCGACGAAGCCGATCACGCACAAACTGCCGTCATCGAAGTGGCGCGCGTACGGCTTGGCGCGATGACGCACCTGTTGCAGTAACGGTTCGTCTTCGCGGCAACCCCAGCGAACCTCGATATTCTCCAGCGGACGCGGCAACGGCTTGATCTGCCGCACCTCCATCATCAGCATTTCGTTGGTGCGCAAGAGCCACCAGGGCAGAACGCCACGCGTCAACTGGGCTTTCAGTCCGACGGTCGGGACGCTCTCGTTGTGCTTTGCCGGAGCGGTCACGGTGATGACTCTTGTCGCGTGGGATCGATTCTCTCCGCGCGCTTGTCCGTTGCAATCAATTCGGTGTTGAGCCCCATTCCGACATGGACGAACGCGATCGGCTCATTCTCGAAGGCTTCGCCAGGCTGCGGTGGAACGAGAATCCGCGCGCCATCCTGTTCCATCTGTTTGAGCGACGTGAGCATGTCGTTGGTTCGAAACGCCAAATGGTGAAGCACCGCCGCGCCGCGAGTCGGGAGCGGAGAGCCTTGTGCGTCGACCGGCTGAAACATCTTGATCGGGAGCGACCCGTCCTTCTCGAGGAACACGACGCGCACACGCTGGCGTGTGTTGAGCACCGGACGCGTCGCCTGGACGTATCCGAACATCAGACCAAACAACTCGATCGCCGACTCCAGGTCGGAGACTTGGATCCCGATGTGGTCCAGCGTGAACACGCGGCGAACGCTCCTTGGCGGCGGTAACCGAACCAAAAGCTCGGCCTGGAGCGGGCGAAAGGCAAGCCGATCGAAGACCACCGGTCGATCTGCCTCGGTTTGGCCCCCCTAGACCCGCCGGTGTGCGATCCTTCCGGCCTTCCGGCGGAGAGATGATGCGCGCGTTCGTGACGGTTGCGGTCTTGGGAGCAGTTTTTTTTGGCACCTCGCCCGGCCACGCCGACGGGCCCGACCCGTTCCTCGAGCGCGCGCGGAGCGTCTTGGCCCGCTGGCCGGTGATCGACGGTCACAACGACGCCCCGTGGGAGATCCGCGAACGCTACAAGAACAAACTCGACGCCTTCGATTTTCGCGATACCGCCAAGGGTGATAAGCCGATGGCGACCGACCTCCCACGCCTCGCCTCTGGCGGGGTGGGCGGGCAGTTTTGGTCGGTCTACGTGCCGGTCGATATGCGCGGCCCGCTCGCCACGAAGGCGGTATTGGAACAGATCGACCTGGTGAAACGGCTCGCGGCACGCCACCCCGATCGGATGGCGATGGCCTACACCGCCGATGACATCGTCGCCGCCGAGCGGCAGGGAAAGGTCGCCTCTTTGCTCGGGATCGAAGGGGGGTACGCGATCGACAACTCGCTGCCGGTCTTGCGAGCGCTGTACGACGTCGGTGCGCGGTATATGACACTCACCCATTGGGAAACGATCGGCTGGGCCGACGCGGCCACCGACGCTCCGAAGCATGGGGGCCTCTCACCCTTCGGAGTCGCCGTCGTGCGCGAAATGAACCGGCTCGGGATGCTGGTCGATATTTCACATGTCTCGGCCGAAACCATGAACGATGTGCTCGACGCAACGGTGGCCCCGGTGATCTTCAGCCACAGTTCGGCGCGCGCGTTGTGCGGACACACGCGCAACGTTCCCGATGACGTGCTGGTTCGAATGGCGAAGAACGATGGCGTGGTGATGGTCAACTACGCGCCCGGTTTTGTCAGTGAGGCGGTGCGTCAGCAGCGTGCCCTGCGCGAGGCCGAGGAGGCCCGCTTGAAGGCGCTCAACCTAGGCTTTCCGCAAGCGGTGGAGGAGGGTCTGAAGGTTTGGGACCAAGAGCACGCCGCACCGCGGGCAACGCTCGCGCAACTCGCTGACCACATCGATCACATTCGCAAGCTCGCTGGCATCGATCACGTGGGTATCGGTTCGGACCTCGATGGAATCCCTTCTGCCCCGGTTGGTCTGGAGGACGTTTCCAAGTACCCGAACCTGATCGCCGAACTGCTGCGTCGTGGCTACAGCGACGAGGATGCGGGGAAGGTCGCCGGAGGAAACGTACTGCGCGTGTTGCGTCGCGCCGAGCAGGTTGCCGCGGAGCTGCGTAAGACCGTAGCGGCCAGCGAGACTGAATTCACGGCGGGAGAGTGAGTCGAGCCCCGTCCACCGGCCGACTGCAGCGCGCGATCGGTCCATTCGACGCCACCATGTTGGTGATGGGTGGAATCGTCGGCGCAGGGATCTTCCGCAACCCGGCTGTGGTCGCTGAACGCGCCCCGAGCGATGCGGCGGTGCTGGCAGCGTGGATCGTTGGAGGTGTGGTCGCGCTTCTGGGTGCGTTCGTCTACGCAGAACTGTCGGGGCTTTTGCCCAAGTCGGGCGGGCAGTACGCGTTTCTCTCCGAGGGGCTGCATCCACTCTTCGGTTTCCTCTACGCCTGGGCGCTCTTGTTCGTGATCCAGACCGCGGCGACCGCCGCGGTGGCGATGACCTTCGCCTCCTACCTCAATCAGTTGCTGGAGACCAAGCTGCCTGAAGGACTGACGGCGGCGCTTGCGCTGTTGACGATCGCCGCGATCAACCTGCTCGGTGTGCGCAGCGGGAATCGCATGCAGAGCGCGTTGATGATGGCGAAGATCGTCGCGATCGCGTTGCTGTGCCTCGCCGGTTTGGCCGCGGTTCCTTCCGCTGCGACCACCCCGACGCGATCCGTGACGTCGCTTGGGTTCATGACCGCGCTGGTGCCGGTGATGTTTGCGTACGGTGGCTGGCAAACGGCCTGCTTCGTCGCTGGCGAGGTGAAGGATGCGCCGCGCACATTGCCGCGGGCGTTGCTGTGGGGTGTGGTCTTGGTAATCGTCTTGTATCTGTCGGTCAGCTACGTTTTCGTGCGGGCGTTGGGCGCCTCGGCGCTCGCAGCCAGCACGGCGCCGGCGGCCGATCTGCTCCGTTCTGTGTGGGGCGCCGCCGGCGTGAAAGCGGTCTCTGCCGCCGTCGTGCTGTCGACGTTGGGCTACATCTCGCAAGCGGTGCTCACCGCACCACGCGTGATCTACGCGATGGCCGCCGATCGACCGCAACTGTCGCGCCTGGCTTGGATCGATCCACGCCATGGTGTGCCGTCGCTGGCGATCATTGCCATCACGCTGATATCCGCAGTCATCGCTGTCAGTGGCAGCTACGGTCAGATTCTCGACTACGCCATCTTTGCCGACTACGCCTTCTTCGGCCTGACCGCCCTGTCGATCTTCGCGTTACGCCGCCGCAATCAGACGCGCGCGCTCGTGAGGATCCCTGGTCATCCTGTGACCACCGTCTTGTTTGTGCTGGTCTGCTTCGCGGTCTCGATTTCGGCGGCGGCGGCGGCGCCGCGCAACGCGGCGATTGGCGCCGCAATCTTGCTGGTGGGGGCGGTGGTCTTCTTCGTCTTGCGGGTCGATCCAGCCCCTTCGCCCGATGACAACGCCTGAGACGAAACCGGTCAAAGAGAGGCGACTCGACCGGTTTCTTTCCGAGGCTCGAATTCGCGCCGCATGCTGCCGTTGGGATCGTACCGACTACGGGTTGCCCCCGGCGGGCGCCAGAGGTAGGACCCAGTAGGTTCTTCCGTTGTAGTAGAGCGGATTCCCCTTTGGCTCCTTGAACCGCTGCATCATTTCCTCGAACGACTCTTGGGAAGCGCAAACCGGATTCTGCGACTTAAGCGCATCAACCTCCCGTGTCAGCGCCTCTAGCCG
>CAZAHQ010000054.1:0-12466 GCA_964484415.1 uncultured Acidobacteriota bacterium
GGTGATGAGCACGTTCAACGGACCGGTGCGACACAGCGCTGGGTGCTCTCGCCGACCGGCACCGAGCCGACGATCGGCGTTGCCGCCTCGCGATTGCAACCGGGCGTCGTCTGGGCGATCACGCCAAGTGCGTTGTTTCGTATCGAGCCGGGCGCACCCTCCGGGAACGACGTGCAACGTGTGATCGACGGTCTGGCGGTCACGCACTTCGTGCTCGAAGACACACAGGGCGCGGTCTGGGTCTCGACACAATCGGGGTTGCATCGCTGGTTCGGCGGCGAGCACACCGCGTTCACTGCCAAGGATGGTGTGCCGATCGAGCCGTTGCTTCAGATTCACATCGACCGGTCCGGCACGTTGTGGATCGGAAGCTACGGCGGCGGTTTGGTCCGCGGCAAGAGTGGCCGCTTTGCGGTGATCGGCACGCGCGATGGGCTGAGTGAGGACGTGGTTTCAGCGGTACTCGAGGACGATGCAGGAAACCTGTGGATGGCCGGTAACCGAGGCATCCAGCGAGTCAGTTTGGCGGAACTCAACGCGCGCGCCGAGGGGACGATCGCTCGCGTGCACGCGGTCGCGTACGGGCGTGACGCCGGTTTGATCAATCCTGAGGGAAGCGGTTACCCCGGCTTGAAGACCAGCGACGGACGACTGTGGTTTCCAATGCTCACCGGCTTGGCGGCGATCGATCCGAGACTCGCGACCACCGTCGACGCACGCGCGCCGCAGGTGGAGATCGAACGGCTGGACTGCACACCCGACCGCCGTCTCATGGTGGAGTATGCGGGCCTCAGCCTGAGCGCTGGCGAGCAACTGCGCTATCGCTACCAACTCGAGGGTTTCGACACCGAGTGGATCGACGCCGGCCCGTCGCGCAAGGCGATCTACACCAATCTGCCGCCGGGCGATTACACGTTCCACGTGCAGGCGGCGGTGGGTGGATCGGACTACACGCTCGAGGCGGCGTCGCAGTCGATCTCGATTGAACCGCGCTTTACCGAAACGCGTTCGTTCTATGCGCTCTGCGGGATCGCCGTGCTGTCACTGATGTTTGTTGCGGTGCGTTGGCGAACCGGCGCCTTGCGGTCGCGCACGGCCGAACTCGAGCGCGTGATCGAGGCTGTCGACCCGCCCCGAACCCCACCACAGGGGGGCGACGCGGTTGATTTCGCCGATCAACCGACAGACGCAACGCCGGAGGGCGACGCCCCGCGGTTCGCGGAACAGACGCAGAAGCTGCCGGTCATACGCGATGCCGAGGTCGAAGTCGCCGCCGGCAATGAAGACATACCTCCCGCGACGCAAGAGGCGGTCGAGTCCGGGTCGGTCGCTACCGGTAGCGAGGTAGCGATTGTCGAGCCGGCCGATTCAATCGCGAGTGAGCCGGTCGCCGCCGAGCCGGTTGCGAGTGAGCCGGTCGCCGCCGAGTCGACCGCGAGTGACTCGATACCTGCAGAAGAACCCGTCGTATTCGTCCAGATCAGGACCGTGCTGCTGGTGGATGACAACGCTCAACTGCGCGCCTTCTTGAGGACCCATCTCGAACCGCGATTCGACGTGATCGAGGCGAGCGATGGCGAGGATGGGTTGCGCGCCGCACAACAGCACCGACCCGACCTGATTCTGACCGATGCAGCGATGCCGACGATGGACGGCTTCGCGCTCTGCCGCGCGCTTCGACACGACCCATCGTTGAAGCAGGTGCCGGTGATCTTGTTCGCCGAGCGGCCCTCGGCAGCGTCACCATCACCGCAATCGCCGGATGAAATCGATGTGGCGGCCGATCTTTACCTTCCCAAGCCGTTCCAACCGAGTGAGCTGCTTGACGGCATCGATGCGCTGAGTCGGGCGCGCCGCCGCCCGGCGCCCGGCGCGACATAAACGACGCATCACCCGGACGCGCGCTCACCGCCGCTTTCAGTGCTGTGTGGCAACGTTCTCGATCGCGTCGCGATCGATCATCTCGATCCGCTTGCGACCCAAGCGAACCCAGGAACGGGCCGCGAACCCTTCGAGAATGCGGCTCACGATCTCGCGTGAGGTGCCGAGGTCATCGGCCAACTGCTGATGCGTGGCCTGAAGGAATGGGTCGCTGGAAGCTAGCAGCAGGCTCGCGACACGCTGCTCGAGAGGCGACGCGGAGATCTGCGCGACGAGCTGCACCATCTCGGCAATTCGCGATCCCACGGCGTCGAACAGCGCCTGTTGAAGATGACGCGACGCCTCGCGCAGAACGCGGCACTCGCTGATCGGAATCAGCAACAGGGTCAGGTCTGTATCGGCCAATCCCCGTGCGTGCGAGGTGCTGTTGGTCAACACGGCCAAGCTGGAGATCAAACACAACTCGCCCGGCACCACGCGATAGAGAAGAATCTCTCTCGCGTTTCCAGCCGGCACCACGACGCGCATCGCCCCCTCCAACACGAGCGGGAACGCCTGGCAGGGTTCACCCGGTTCGAACAGCGCCGTCTGCGCATCGAGACGCATCGTCCGGGCCTGGGCCAGAAGATCGGCGTAGCGTTCGTGAGGCATCTGCTGCAACCACGGATAGCGGGCGCGGGCGACTTCGATCGATTGGCTACGTGTCATCACAGGCACGGTCCTTCCTCTTCGGTCGTACAACGGAGTCCCGCAGCGCTGTACTGATACACGGGCACGGTCAAGAACGGCTCGGACGAGCGGCCGAGCCTCGACCCAAGTCGCGCTCGACGCGGGTGCGCGTGCCAGCCGAGCCGCACGTCAATGGCAGAGCGAGGCGAAGCAATGGAACCGGACGGCGAGCGCCCGTTGATCTGGGCCGTTGCCAGGCAAAAGTGCGGCTTGCGGCCGGTTGGCCTCGCCCGCGCCGTGATTTTGCTTGCGTCGAGGAGTGGTTTCGCGGCACAACCTGTTTCCATGCGTCGATCCAATTCATGGCTGCCAACCCTGTTCGCTCTGATTCTCGCCAGCGGCTGTGCCACGCTCACCGAGCAGCGGCGCGCGTCGCGTGAGGAGCCCGACCAGGACTCGTGGTTCATCGCACAGCGCCTTTCGCTCGATAAGGTGATCCCGGTCGACGTGCGCCGGCAGGAGGTCGATCGACTGCTGCGACGCGACGATTCCTCGCCCGGAGTGTGGACCAACGTTGGGCCCACCAACATCGGTGGTCGCGTTTCGTCGTTGGCGATCGGGCGGGATGCTCTGGGAAACGAGCTGCTGTGGATGGGGAGTGCAGCCGGCGGGGTCTTCAGCTCGGCCGATGGCGGTGCCACGTGGCTACCGCGGTTCGATACGCAGACGGCGCTCTCGATTGGAGCACTGGCGGTCCATCCGACCGACAAGAAGATCGTGTTCGTCGGCACCGGTGAGGAGGACCTGACCAGCGCTTCGTACGACGGCGAGGGGTTGTTCAAGACGACCGATGCCGGCGCGACCTGGAGCTATGTCGGCTTGGCTGAAACTCGACGGATCGCCAAGATTGCGATCGACCCGTCGAATCCGCAGCGAATCTTCGTGGCGGCTGGTGGTGGTTTGTACTCGCAGGACAGCAATCGCGGTTTGTATCGAAGCGTGGACGGCGGTGTGAGCTGGACCAAGGTCTTGTACGGCGATATCGATGCCGGGGTGATCGACGTAGCGATCGATCCGTCCAACACGCAGCGCGTGTACGCGTCGATCTGGCAACACAGTCGCGCCAACAACAACACCGTGTGGGGTGGGACGAAGACGGGGTTGTATCGCTCGCTCGACGGCGGCAGTACTTGGACAAAGCTGAGCGGTGGATTCCCGACCGGCTCGGTCGGGCGAATCGGAATCGCGATCGCTCCATCCGCACCGGCGACCGTGTACACCTCCGTGCGGCAAACGAGTGGATTCCTGCAAGGGGTGTACAAGTCAACGAACAGTGGTGATACCTGGACCCGCGTCGATCTCAATCTTGCGGCCTCGACCGCCTCGTTCGGCTGGTGGTTTGGGCCGATCTATGTCGCGCCCAACGATGTGAATAGCGTCTACTTCTTGGACCTGAACATCATGAAATCGAGCAACGGCGGCCGTAACTGGAGCTCGATCAGTAACCCTCTGCATGTCGACCAGCACGCCCTGATCGTCGAGTCTTCAACCGGGCGGTTGTTGGCCGGCAATGACGGCGGCTTCTACAAGAGCCTCAATGGCGGCAGCAGTTGGACGCGCTTCACGAGCTTGCCGACGTCGCAGTTCTACGACATCTGCACCGATCAACAGAACCCGCAACGTCGTTTCGGCGGCTTGCAAGACAACAACACCGTGCGCACCACGACCGGCGCCGCAGACGATTGGCAGGCGGTGCTCGGTGGTGACGGCATGGAGTGCGAGGTCGATCCCGCCGATTCCAATCGCGTGTTGGCGGAGTCTCAGAACGGTGGAATCAACCGATCGCTCGACGGCGGCAACAGCTTCTCGGATGGAACCAACGGCATCGATGGTGCCGAAAACCGCAACTGGGTCACGCCGATCCGGATCGATCGCAACAACACCAGTACGGTCTACATGGGGGCGCAGAAGGTCTATCGCTCGACCGACTTCGCCGCGAGTTGGAGCGCCATCAGCCCCGACCTCACCGCCAGCACGCTTCCTACGGGGAGCCCCATCAAGGGGACTGTCAGCGCGATCGGTGTGTCGCCGGTCGATCCGCAGGTTCTCTGGGCCGGCACCGACAACGGCAACCTGTGGGTCACCGAGAACGGCGGCCTCTCGTGGTTGAAGGTCAACCCCGCGAGCGATCCGACCTATTGGTACACGGAGGTGACGGCCGATCCGTTCGATCGACGCACCGCCTATGCGACGATCAGCGGCTACAAGCTCGGCAGCAGGGTTCCGTATCTGCGCAAGACCGTCGACCTGGGAGCGACCTGGAGTGACATCTCGCCCGGTTTGCCGGCCGTGCCGATGAACTCGGTGATCGCCGACCCACTGTTTCAGGGACGATTGTTCGTGGCCAGCGATATCGGGATGCACGTCACGCACGATGCCGGCAATTCGTGGCAGACACTCGGCAGCGGCGTGCCGTTCATCGTGGTGCACGATCTTCAGATCAACGAGTCGTCATGGCGTTTGTATGCCGGGACGCATTCGCGTTCGATCTACGCGTACGATCTGCGCCAACTGCCGCAACAGGACTTCGACGGCGACGGCGCCGGCAATCTGGATGATTGTGCGCGTAACGACGCGAGCATCGGCCCCGGTGTTCCCGAAACCAATGACGGCGTCGACAACCAGTGCCCGGGCGATCCGAATTTTGGGATCGTCGATGAGTTGAGTGCGGCGATCGGGTTTTTCTCGCAGGACAAATCGGCGTTGAGCTGGGGAGCGCAGGTTGGTGCCACGGCGTATCAGGTGGCGAGATCGGGGAGTGCGCAGTTCGTCGGCGGCTGCACCTCGCTCAGCACATCGAGCGCCTCGGTCAACGATGCGGCGTTGCCAGGCAGCGGTGCCGCCTTCTTCTACCAGGTGCGCGCCACCGCACCGCACATCGGGAGCTGGGGGCGTAACTCGGCGGGGACGGAGCGCACCATCACCTGCCCGTAGGCAGTTGGACGCGCCTTGTGATCGTGGGAGCGTGTCAGTTCAGATCGAGCGCGTATTCGGTCAGTTCTTCCAAGCTGACGAACTCCAACGTGCGCTCGTGCGTGGCGGTCAGTATCACCTGCGGAGCGGCGCCTGCTTCCAGCGCTTCCTTCCAACGCGAGGCGCACAAACACCAACTGTCGCCCGGTTTGAGTCCGGCAAACCCGAATTCGGGTCGCGGCGTGGACAGGTCGTTGCCTCGAAAGCGTGAGAACTGCAGGAACTTCTCGGTGACAAGTACGCAGACAGTGTGAACGCCGTGATCGTCCTCGCCGGTTTCGCAGCGACCGGTGCGGTAGAAGCCGGTGCGCGGGTTGTCGCAGCAAAGTTCGAGCGGTCCACCGAGCACGTTTTTTTGTCGCGGATCCATCGGGCGCCTCCACTGTGAGGGACACAGTCTGCCGCAGGGTCGCGCCGGCCGAACCCAGCGAATGTCACAGGAGCTTGCATGGGTCACTTCAGTACGTCGAGGTCACCGCGGCAAAAAAAAGAGGGCGACCGATCGGTCGCCCTCTTGTCAGGGTTTGATGTCGGTGCGAGCGGCATCTGATGAGTCGAGTCCGCCTCGCAACGCGACAGCCAGCACTCAACCTTTCTTCTTGGCATCCTTCTTGCCCGTCGCCGGCATCGACTTCTTGGCGTCGGCGCGAGCCAACTCCTCGTCGATCACCTCGGTGAAATTCTCCAGCGGTACGGCGCCGTTGATGAAACGGCCATTGATGAAGAACGCAGGCGTTCCGCTTACACCCGCCAGATTGCCGGCGTTGAAGTCGTCGGACACCTCTTGTGCGCGCTTACCGCCGTCCAGGCACTGATTGAACTGATCGGCGTTGAGGCCGAGGTCCTTGGCGTACTGCTTGAGATTGTCGACAGCCAGTGCCGTGTTGTTGGCGAACAGCTTCTCGTGCATCTCCCAGAACCTCCCCTGCTCGTCGGCGCAACCAGCCGCTTCGCCGGCCTTCTGCGCAAACTGGTGGAAGCTCAGCGGGTAGTCGCGGAAGACGTAACGGATCTTGCCCGGGTACTTGGCGAGCACGTCGTGCACGGTCGGCTCGACACGCTTGCAGAAGGGGCACTGATAGTCGCTGAACGCGATCATCGTGATTGGCGCGTCGGCCGGGCCTTGGCCGGGATCGTTGTCTACGGATACGGTGGCGCGGGGCGGGTCGAGCAGTACCGCCACCGACGCCGCTTTGCGCAACTCACTGATCATGTCGCCATACAGCTTGGCGCCCTGTTGCTGCTTGAGATTCTCGACGAGGCGCGGCTTGAGTTGCTCCAACGTTTGACCGCCGGCGCGTCCCTTGACCTGCTCATAAAACGCCGAGATCTCTGCGTCGGTCGGTTCGGTGAGCTTGGAATCGATCCGTTCCCTCTCGAACTCCTCGGGGGTCTTGCCGGCCTTCTTGGCGGCTTCGGCCACGAGTTGATCGTTGATCATCTGATCGAGCGTGTCTTTCAGAACCTTGTATTCCTGAGCGCGAACTTGGGCCAACGACGAAGCGGCCTTCTCGTTGAGTTCTGCCCGTGTGATGACCTTGTCGCCGACTTTCGCGGCGACCTCGTCGTCGGCAAAGATCGGTGCGGTCAGGACGCCCGCCGTCACGAACGCGGTGGCAAATAGAGTGGACAGCTTCATCGCTAACTCTCCTCAAGCGGCCATGCGTTGGCCAGTGGCTACCCCAGAACCCGCAAGAGGCTAACCTCCACCCCCCCGCCTCGGCAAATCGCCCCTAATTCGTATACCGTCCCCGAATTAGAGGGCTGACGATGGCGGACGAGATGGTCTTGAGGGCGCATCCGGTGATTGCGGCCCCGGCCGGGCCGGTGGTGCTGCTGATCCTGGATGGGGTGGGAGAGGGGCGGCACGACGAGTGGGATGCGGTGGCGCAGGCCCGGACTCCCAACTTGAATTGGCTGCGACGGCATGGGCTGCATCGGGAACTCAAGGCCCACGGGACGGCGGTCGGTCTGCCGTCCGATGCCGACATGGGGAATAGCGAGGTTGGTCACAACACGCTCGGCGCGGGGCGGGTCTTCGATCAAGGGGCCAAGCTCGTCGATCTCGCGATCGAGAACGGTTCGATCTGGGGTGCGACCTGGCAGAAGCTGTTGTCGCGGGTCAACGCCAACCGCTCGACGTTGCATCTGATCGGTTTGCTCTCCGACGGCAACGTGCACTCGCACGAGCAGCACGTCTTCGCGCTCCTGCGGCGTGCCGATTCCGAGGGGGTTGGTCGGGTACGGATCCACATCCTGACCGACGGTCGGGATGTCCCCGGCACCTCGGCGCATATCTATGTCGAGCGACTCGAGCAGGTGCTGGCGTCGCTCAATCGAACGGGCCAGCGCGATTACCGAATCGCCAGCGGCGGCGGTCGCATGATCACGACAATGGATCGGTACGAGGCCGACTGGTCGATCGTCGAGCGCGGCTGGCAAGCTCACGTACGGGGTGCCTGTCGACCGTTCCCCAACGCGATGGCGGCGATTCGAACGTTACGCGAGGAGAACAGCGGCATCGGCGATCAGTTCCTGCCGGCCTTCACGATCTGCAACGACGATGGCACGCCTGTCGGGCCGATCGTCGATGGCGATAGCGTGATCTTCTGGAACTTCCGCGGCGATCGAGCGCTGGAGATCTCGCGCGCCTTCACCGCGGAGAAGTTCGACAAGTTTGCGCGCGACCCGCGCCCCGACGTGCTGTACGCCGGAATGATGATGTACGACGGAGATCTCAGGCTCCCCGAACTGTTCTTGGTGTCGCCGCCCGCGGCGCAACGCACGATGGGCGAGTATTTGGCGCGCAATCGTGTGACGCAGTTCGCCTGCTCAGAAACGCAGAAGTTCGGCCACGTGACCTACTTCTGGAACGGCAACAGAAGCGGCATGTTCGACGAAGCGTACGAGCGCTACGTCGAAGTTCCTTCCGACAAACTCCCGTTCGAGCAGCGCCCTTGGATGAAGTCGGCCGAATGCGCCGACGAGACGATCCGCGCCATTGCCGATTCCAAACTACGCTTCGCTCGGATCAACTTCGCCGCTGGCGACATGGTGGGACACACCGGCGACCTGGAAGCGGCGGTTGCTGCCGTGCAGTCGATCGACCTATCGATAGGGCGCGTCATCAAGGCGGTTGCCGACGCGCGCGGAACGTTGGTGATCACTGCCGACCACGGCAACTGCGACGACATGGTCGAGCGCGACAAAGACGGTTCGCCCCTTTACGGTGCGGATGGCAAACCGTACATGAAGACGGCCCACACCCTGGCGCCCGTTGCGTTTACGGTGTGGGATGCAGGTGGGCGAGACTTGGCACTCGATGAACAAGCCGGTCCTCGCGGATTGGCCAGCGTGGCGGCGACGCTGACCGAGCTTCTGGGGTTTTTGGTCCCTGACGATTGGGAACCGAGTTTGCTCGCCGCCGGCAAACGCGTGAGGCGTTAGCGTGAAACCGATCGACACCAAGCTGGTGCCCGGATTCATCGCCGCGATGCCGCAACTGGATGACCCCAACTTCAAGCGGGCCGTGGTGTTGCTGCTGCGCATCAACGACGAGGGCGCCTTGGGGTTGGTGATCAATCGCCCGTCCGCGATGTCGGTCTACGAACTGTGCGAGTCGCAAGGGATTCCATGTCACGTCGACCGCCGCGAACCGGTGATGGTCGGCGGGCCGTGTGAGGCGGAGTCGCATCTGTTGGTGTTGCACGGCGATCGGCCGTTGCATCCCGAGCAACACCCGGACGAGATCGTGGTCGCCGCCGGGATCCGGTTGGTCACGGCCCGCGATGGACTCGGTCAGCTGGCCGAGCGCCCCGCCGCGAGACTGCGCTGCTATCTGGGCTACGCCGGTTGGGGACCGGGTCAGCTCGAAGACGAATTCACCGAAGGGACGTGGGTGCCGTTGCCTGTCGATCAGGCGCTGATCTTCGACGAGCCGGCACAGAACATCTGGGATGCGGCGCTGCGGATGGGCGGTATCGATCCAATCACGTTGGTCCAACCCAGCGGTGACGTGAACTGACGAGGATCAGACCCCGACCCGATCGTGCTCTTCGCAGCGCAACACCTCCACGGTGACGTGCGCCAACTCCGAGCAGTGTTCGAGGCGCTGCTTGTACTGCTGCGGCGTCTTGGGCTGGTCGGCGACCACCGTTGCGATACACGCAAACTGCCGGCGCGCGACGCGCCAAACATGAAGATCACAGACCCGCGCATCACCATCCGATTCGAGCGACACGCGGATCTGCTCGACAAGCGGATGGCCCATCTCGCGATCCAACAACACGCGACTCGTTTCGCGCATCAAGCCGATGGCCCAGCGCGCCACCAGCACCGATCCGACGATTCCCATCACCGGATCGAGCCAAACCCAGCCGAACGAACGCGCGCCGAGCAACGCCGCGATCGCCAGCACCGACGTCAGCGCGTCGGCCAGCACGTGCAGATACGCTGCCTTGAGGTTGAGGTCGTGGTGCTCGCCGCTCTGTGCGTGACGGTGATCGTGCGCGTGGTCGTGCGGTTCCGCGTGAGAGTGATCGAGTGCGCCGTGACCGGCGTCGGTATGGTCGTGTTTCAGCAGCAACGCGCAGACTACGTTGACCGCCAGTCCTACCGCCGCAACCCACAGCGCTTGGTCGTAGAGCACAGGCGAGGGTGAGATCAACCGAGCGATCGACTCGCCCACCATGTACAGCGCGACGATCGCGAGCACGATCGAGCTGGCGAACCCACCCAGCACCTCGATCTTCCAGGTACCGAAGGCGAAGCCTGGATCGCGCCGATGCTTGCGAGCCAACGCGTACGCCATTCCTGTGATTCCGAGGGCGAGCGCATGTGTAGCCATGTGCCAACCGTCGGCCAACAGCGACATCGAGCCGAACCACCAGCCGCCCAGGATCTCGGCCAGCATCATTGCGCTGGTCAGGGCCACCACGATCCAGGTTCGGCGCTCCCCGAACGGGTTGCCGACTTCGAAGTCGTGATCGTGGGTCGTCGGCAGTTCGGGGGCGTGACGATGCATTCGGGAGCGGCTCCGTGAGGGCAATTCTAGGTCGCAATCGACTCGAGTGGCCGCGGTTAACTTCATCCATTCGAGTCACTTGCTGTTGCGGATTACCAGATCACGGGGTCGCGTGACAATTCGGGTGCCGCCGCTCTCGTTCGGGGTATATTCCCGCCGGCGTTCGAGAGAAAGGTTGGGGCGAGTCGGGGACCCCCTGCCGAACTTGGAACAGGGAATCATCGTTGAGGTCACGCGTGCCGCCACTGTTTCGAATCGTCCTTTTCCTCGCGGCGAGTTGTGCAGCCGTGTGGGCTGGTCCCATCACGGACCCGCTCCTCACACCCGACCTCCAGACTGCCGCAGCCAAGACCGCGGTTGGCGAGTTGGTTCCCGTCCTGGTGGTGCTTGATCTGTCGGCTGCGGGCGCGACGCCTCCCGGAGTGGAACCCAATGAACTACCGCCGGTGTGGTGGCTGAAGCAGCGCGCTCAGCGCGCGGGGGCCGCAGCCGGCGACTATCTCGCGCAGGCCGAACTTCTTGGTCAAGCCAAGAATGTTCGTTTGCTGTGGGTTGCCAACGTCGTCCGAGCCGACATCGATCCGTCACTCTTGGCCACGCTCGCGCGACTCCCCGGTGTGTTGTACCTGTCGCTGGATGCCGAGGTCTCCAACAGCGAGCTGAGTGACGGTGATCAGTCAGGCCCCAACCTTTCGGCCACGATCAACCAGTCGTTACGCGACCTGAAGGTCGACAAGGTTTGGCAGATGGGGTACACGGGCAAGAACGTCGTGATCGCACACGTCGACACCGGCGTGTTTCGCACGCACCCCGACCTAGCCGATCACATCTGGAACAACGCCGACGAAATTCCCGGCAACGGAATCGACGACGACAACAACGGTTTCATCGACGATGTACGCGGCTGGAACTTCAAAGACAACAACAACAACCCTAACGACTGGGACGGTCACGGCACACTGACCGCTGGAATCTCGACCGGCGACGGTCACCAAGGGACCCAAACCGGCGTCGCGCCCGACGCAGAACTGATGATCCTGGCGCGGGGAACGACAGAATCATCGATCTGGAGTGCAATCCAATACGCCATCGACAACGGCGCCAGCTTGATCCAACAAGCGGTCACGTTTGCGTGGGGAGATTCGCCGCGACCGAACTATCCGCAGTGGCGCACTGTCGGCGAATCCGAGTTGGCTGCCGGGATCATTCACATCAACTCGGGGGGGAATCGGGGTGCGAGTCAGGCACAGCACCCAATCCCGTACAACGTCAGCGCACCAGCGAACAACCCACCACCGCGCTTGCACACGGCGCAGAGCCTCATCGGTTCGCTTGGCTCGACGCTGGCAATCGCCAACATCCCGGTCGGCGGAAATACCATCTCGGGAACGAGTCCGTTTGGCCCATCGGAATGGACCGACATCAAAGGCACCGTCGACCCGACATATCCCTACGTGATGCCGTCGCAGTTTCGCGATTACCCATATCAAGGCGGGGCCCAGCAAGGACTGTTGAAGCCCGACCTGACCGCGTATGGTGACGGCACGACGTCGACGAGTGGACCTTCCGGCTACGGCACTCTCAACGGCACCAGCGCGTCCAGTGCGCACGCGGCGGGAATCGTGGCGCTAATGCTGGAAGCCAAACCGAATGCGACACCGGCACAACTCACCGAGGCACTGTTCGCCACCGCCGTCGATCGCGGGCCGGCCGGCTGGGACAACCGCTATGGAATCGGTCTGATCGACGCCGAGGAAGCGGTTCAACGGCTGCTCGATCCGTGTGCCGGCCAGGGTGGTGACGTCGATGCCGACGGCATTTGCGGCAATCTCGACAACTGCCCCACGGTGTCGAACGCGT
>CAZAHQ010000055.1:0-12408 GCA_964484415.1 uncultured Acidobacteriota bacterium
GGAACCCTCCGTGCGCGGCCTCACGAGGTCTGTAACACCTACATCCACCGCTACGCCTACTGAAACGACCGACGCGCTGACTTGGGCAGGGGCGAGATGGCCAAGAAGCGAGGTATTTCGTCGACACCTCCTACGGCTTGACGTAGAGGATCAGCAGCACTGAGATGCCGTAGAGCAAGATATTGATCAAGAGCGGCTTGTCGTTGACCAGTTCGCGTGACGGCCGGCCACCTTCGCCTCGCATGTGAACGAGGTAGAAGTAACGAAAGATGCCGTACAGCACGAACGGTACGGTAAAGCCCAGTCCGCGCGTATGGAATTTGTTGGCGACCTCGTCGGAGAGTGCATAGAGCATGTACGAGATCACCGTCGAGGCTGTTACTACCGCGATCATCTGATCGAGGAACTTCTCCGAATACCCGGCAAGAACCGCGCGATGTGCAACCGCTCCATCGGCCAGGCTGGTCAGTTCTTGGCGACGCTTGCAAAACCCCAGGAACAACGCCAGCAGCGACGTGCAGAGCAACAACCAGCCAGAGATGCTCACGCCGATCGCCTGCGCCCCGGCAATCGCGCGCAAGGCATAGCCAGATGCCAGTACCATCACATCGAGAATCACGATCTGCTTGAGCCAAAAGCAATAGGCGAATGAGAGACCGAGGTATGTGAGAGCGGTGACGAGGAACCCGATCCCCAGCTTCCAGGCACCGATCACTCCAACCAGTGTGCAGAGCAACGCCATCGCCCAGCCGACGGCCAGCGGCACCACACCGGATGCGATCGGACGATTGCGTTTGACGGGGTGCAACCGATCGGTGTCGCGATCCATGATGTCATTGACGAGGTAGACGGCAGAGGCCAGAGCACAGAACACCGCGAAGGCAGCTAGCGCCAGCAGTTCGGCTTGCCTTTCCCACATCCGCTCGGCAAACACCAGCGCGGCAAATACGAAGACGTTCTTGATCCACTGGTGTGGTCGCAGACTACGAAACAGTCCCAACGCGAAGCTGGGGCGCTGCATCGTCGACTCAGACGTCATCGCTGCTATTCGCCGACGGTTTGGAATCGGTCGACTCACCTGCGCTATCGCGCTCGTGCAACGTCACGAGGTTGACGATCTCGAATACACGCTCGCCTCCTGGCGCTTTCACCGTCACTTGATCCCCGACTTCCTTACCCAACAAGGCTCGGCCGATCGGAGACGAAACCGAGATCTTGCCTTGTGCCGCGTCGCCGTCGTCGTTGAAGACCAGCTCGTAGTCAGATTCCAGGTCGTTGTCCAGATCGCGGACCGAGACGAGCGAGCCGAAGGCCACGCGATCGGTGGGGATCGCTGAGAGCTTGATGGTCGACAGTTGCGCCAGCTTTTCGTGCATTTGGGAAACGCGCGACTGGACGTACGACTGGCGCTCGAGTGCCGCCTTGTACTCGGCGTTCTCTCTGAGATCGCCATGGGCAACCGCTTTTTGGATCTCTTTGGGCAACTCGAATCGCAACTCATACTCGAGTGCCTGCAGTTCCTTTTCGATCTTCTCGCGCATGTGGCGCATCGTGACCAAACCTCCGTGCCAGGCGGGAGTCTATCGCGTGCCGGCCGATTCCTGGGACACAGTCGCCTCGAGACTGCCGTGCGGCTCGTTTCCCTGCCGCGGACGCGTCGCAGACTCACGGCCCGGCCGCTGGTTCGCCGCGCTGCCGTTCAGCGACTCGCACACCGTTGCTACTGTTTTGGAGGCGGCTCCCCCTCGGCGGGCTCGTCGGGCGGTACGGGCAACACCCCCGTCGGCTTTGCAGCTTTTGGCCGAGTGCGTTCAGGTGCCGCCGTATCGAACAGTCCGAAGTCAGCGTCCTCTATCTCTTTGCGGTGCTGTTCCAGCCACGACTTGGTGGGGCCATCGATTCGCGCCAACGTGGCCGACTTGTCCGCCAGTCCGAAGGCCGCAACAAATGGAAGCTGATGACGGATCGACGTCAATCGATCTTGCTCGGTCTGCTTTTCCTTCTGTGATCCAAACAGATCGTTGGTGACTCGGCGCGAAACCGCCACCTCCAACTCCTGCAAGACGCGCGTGACTCGCTTTTCGGGTGGGTCCTCAGTGCGCACCGAACGAAGCCAACGGCCATAGACCAGGATCGTGAGCCGCTGGTAGTCGTCCATGGTCAGACCCTGAGCCTTCAGTTCGGAATCGGCCACGCGCCGCAACTCGAGTAATCCTTTGATCGCTCCGATCAATAGTGGCCTCGTGCTCGCCTCGCGCAGTGAATGTTGCTCGATGGCCTCTGCGTTCGCTTCGTACACCGGCTTCAGCGCCTGCCGAACTTTCAAGAATTTCTGCAGCGTATCGGCAGACTCCGGGCCCCAGCTCTGCTCCATCAGCACCAGGGTGCGTTGAGTTGGGTCGCTTGGCAGCGACTGACGGTTGCAACCTGTCGAGGTGGCAATTGCAACGCCGGCAACCAGCACGATCGCAAGAGCGGCCCGCGACGTCATTGCGTCGCTCCTCCTGCTGCCGGCAACGTTTGCCCTCGAACGGCGGCTTCCGCCGCCTGTTGGAGCCCACCGAGATCGCCGACTCCTGTATCGACCCGCAAGACGGTACCGTCCCGATCGACCAGCACGAAGATCGGGATCCCCGCAGGTTCCCCCCAAGCCTCGTCCAAATGTCGGCGCGCATCGTCGAAGAGCTGCGGATACACCGGTTTTTCCTCGGCGAGCACGCGCGCCCCGATCTCGGTCGCGTTGTCGTCGACCATCACGCCAATCGCGGTGAATCCACGTTCCTTGAATCGATTGTGGAGCGCCTGGATATGCGGCGCAGCGAACTTGCAGGGACCGCACCACGTAGCCCAGACATCGACCAGAAGCACCTGGCCATTGGCGCTCTGCAGGAGCGACACCTGACCGCCGTCTGGCTTGGTCAGCATCACGTCGGGGAGAGGCTTCCCGACCGTGAGCTTGGAAGGGAGTTGCTTGGGGCCTCGATGCGCCTCACGCCCCGCCGGACCCTGATTCCCACACCCGACCAACAAAAGCAGCGCGACAGCGGCCAGCGCAGCCACGGCCGATTGCCGCCGATTCGACTTCGGATTCAACGGAGCCTCCTAAAGACCGGCGGCAATATACCTGCCCGCGTGGCAGGATGCCGCGTGCTTTAATCCCCGGCTTGGAGCCGCAATGACCCAGTCCCCGCCTGCCGCCGAGCCGATTGTGACGCATGCCCCGCGCAAGTCGGTGCTGCGTGAGTACCTGGAAACGGTGGTGGTGTGCGTGTTGTTCCTGCTGTTCGCGCGTGGGTTCGTCTTCATGCAGTCGAAGATCCCGACCGAGTCGATGCTCGATACCCTGCTGGTCGGCGACTACATCTTGGTGAATCGATTTCTGTTCGGAGGACCTGGTGACAGCCCGGCTGCCTGGTTGGGTCAGCGCGCGATTCGACGCGGCGACGTGATCGTCTTCCGCTTCCCGGGAGACCCCGACGTCGACTACGTCAAGCGCGTGATTGGCGAGCCCGGCGACCGTGTGGAGCTACGGACCGGAGTGGTCTACATCAACGGACGTCCCCTCGACGAACCGTATCTGCGGCAAGAGGCGGCCGAATCGCAGGCCAACTACCACGAGGTCACGGTCCCTGCCGACTCCTACTTCTGCATGGGAGACAATCGGGATCACTCTCTGGACAGTCGCGCCTGGGGTCCTGTGCCGCGGTCGATGGTGAAGGGGCGCGCCTTCTTTCTTTGGTTCTCCTACCAAGAAAACAAGAACGATCACCTGAACACCGGTCTTCGACGGTGGGTCTCGATCGGCAAGAAGCTGGTAGGGTTTCCGACAAAAACCCGGTGGAGCCGGATATTCTCGCGGATCCGATAGCGACGTGGAGCGAGCACCGTGACGAGTACCAAACCGAGTTCAGCAGCACACACCACGCCGCCCAAATCTGTGGCGCGTGAGTATCTCGAGACGATCGTCGTCTGCGTGCTGTTTCTGCTAGCGGCCCGCGGTTTCGTGTTCATGCAGTCGCAGATTCCATCCGGGTCGATGCTCGACACCTTGCTGATCGGCGACTACGTGCTTGTCAACCGTGCGATCTATGCCGGACCAGGTGACACGCCGATCTCGTGGCTGGGGCAGCGCGAAATCCGCCGCGGTGACGTGATCGTGTTCCGCTTTCCCGAAGATCCCGATCTCGACTTCATCAAGCGGGTGATTGCGCTCCCGAATGAGCGCGTCGAGTTGCGGGCCGGCACTGTATTCATCAATGGCCAAGCGATCGAAGAGCCCTATTTGCTGCCGGAGAACGTCGACCCATCGCAGAACTTCGCAGAGCACCTCGTTCCGAACGACTCGTACTTTTGCCTGGGTGACAATCGCGACAACTCTCGCGACAGCCGTGCGTGGGGTTATGTGCCGCGCTCGCTCGTCAAAGGCCGTGCGGCGATGGTTCTGTATTCATACGACGTTGGTGACGGGGATCCAATTCCCACCGGAGCCGGTGCGCTGGTTTCATTCGGGAAGAAGCTCTTGACGTTCCCGGTCCGAACACGCTGGAGCCGTGTCCTCACCAGGATCCACTAACACAGTCGTTGCGCCGAACACGGCAAAGACCCGACGCTCGCGCGAGTACGCAGTTTGGAATCGGACGGCGGCCGCTGTCGGTCTTAGGCAAGCCGTCTACACGCGCGACGTCCCGTGGACATCACCGCTGAGTCGTTGCGACGAGCGCACCAAGTAGTTCGCGTCGTCTCGCTCCCGGTAGTCGTCGCGATAGTGAGCGCCACGGCTCTCGCGACGCCACAGCGCAGCGCGTGCGACGCTGCGCAGCGTCAACGCCACGCTCGCCACCGACAGCCGTCGGCGTGCATCCAGAGAGTTCGTCAAAGGTGCCAGCCTCGAAACATGCTCTTCCAGCCGCTCGAGAGCCGTCTCCAGTGCCACTTTGGTGCGCACGATTCCGAGAGACTCGTCGGCGATCGCGCGAAGTTGCGTCAGCGTGGTGGGATCGGCACCCAACGGCGGCGGCTGCTCCGCCTTGGCCTCGATCGCGACACCCGATTCCGAACTCGACACGATTGCGCGCGCGGCGCGGGCACCGAACACCAGCCCATCGAGCAGCGAATTGCTGGCCAATCGATTCGCCCCGTGAACACCGACGCAGGCCGCCTCGCCGACGGCGAAGAGACCGGCGATCTGCAACACCCTCCCGTCGAGGTCTGTGGCAACGCCTCCCATCGCGTAGTGGGCCGCAGGCCGAATCGGTATCGGCTCTCGCGCCGGATCCAACCGCGCCTCTTGGCAAGCCAGCATCACGCTCGGAAATCGTGCGTTCAGCCGTTCCGCGCCCAAACCACTGAGGTCGAGCAACACCGGGCGACCCTGTTGCCGGGCGATCTCTCGCGCGATCCCTCGCGCGACCACGTCACGCGGCGCGAGTTCGCCGCGAGGGTCGTCATCCGTCAGAAACCGCCGCCCCTCGAGGTTGCGAACGATCGCTCCCTCGCCGCGCAACGCCTCGGTCAACAACACCGGCGGCAACCCGCTGACGGCCAGGGCGGTGGGATGAAACTGCACGAATTCCATGTCGTGAAGCGCCGCTCCGGCCAGAAGTCCGAGCGCGATTCCGTCTCCGGTCGCTTCCGGTGGATTGCTGGTCACGCCCCAGCACTGCCCGATACCGCCCGTGGCGATCATCACCGCTCCGGCGCGCAACGCGTGCAGCACACCGTCGGCGTCCAAGACATCGGCTCCGATGCAGGTCTGTGCATGAATCGTGAGCGAGGCGGCCATCGCACTCGGCCAACGTTGGATCCGCGGGTGCCCTTTCACGCGTGAAACCAAGCTGCGCACGATTTCGCGGCCTGTGGTGTCGCCGCCCGCATGCAGGATCCGCGGCATCGAGTGCGCCGCCTCGCGTGTGAGGTGGAAGTGATCACCGACGCGATCGAATCGCGCACCCCACTCGATCAGGCGCAGCACTTCATCGCGCCCCTCGTGCACCAAGATCCGAACCGCATCGGGATCGCACAGCCCTGCTCCGGCAGCCACGGTGTCTTCTTCGTGGAGTGTGAGTTCGTCCTCATCGCCGCTCAACGCAACCGCGATCCCGCCGCGGGCCCACGCGCTGCTGCTCTCCTCCGGCGCATCCTTGGTCACCACCAGGACCCGACGACCGGCGTCTGCCAGTTCCAAGGCCGCGCGAAGACCCGCCACACCGGCCCCGATCACGAGCACATCGCAGCGTTGTTTGACCACTTCGAACTCCTTGCAGTCGGCGGCATGCCGCGAAAATCCGCGCCCAGCTTATAATTCGCCCCGGCGGCGCTCCTGCGGCGCGCGGAGGATACACCGATGGCCGGGACTGGCAGGTCGGGAGAGGACGATCCGGGGGCCTTGCTGTTCGGCGATGACGACTACGACGAGCAGCCAGATGAGGACCAAGCGGAAGATAAACGACCGAGCAACGATCGACGGGAGATGACGTCCCCACCCAAGCAAGGGTCGCTATGGGACGCTCAGGCCCAGGACGACGAGGAACGTGCGCCAACACAGCCGGTCCGTTCGGCGGTGGAAGATCTGCGCTATCAGGGTCCGATCAGCATGGACGACGCCGACGAGACTCTCGATGAGGTCGAGGATCCTGGCGCCGGCACCGGTCGAGTATTTTTCGCGGCGGCGCTGATCGGCGGAGTGATCATCACGATGTTCGCCGTCGCACTCTACTATCGCGGCAGTGGTGATGAGTTGGTCGCGTCCACAGTCGCCAAGAACGGCGGTGATCGCAGACCTGCGGTGAGCGCTCCGGCGACAACCCCTTCGGCCAGACCCGATTCGCTGAAGACTGGCTCGGATCCGTTATCAAGAACCTCTGACGTCGCGACTCTGCCACGCACATCGTCACCGCCGATCGAGTATCGTCCGGTGCCGGGATCACCCGCGTCGACGACGCCAGCCCAGCCGACTCAGGTTGCGGTGACTCCTCCTGCAATGTCTCGACCATCGATGACGAGCGGGAGTCCAGAGGCTGCCAACACAGGCGCGACGAACACCGCCCACGCGAGCACCACACCAACCAATCCCGTCGAGAGATCTCCACGCCCGGCTCCGGTCGCCGCGTCGCACGTCACACCGGTAGATTCTGCCGGCACGCACCCCACCAACACGTCCGTTGTGTCGTCATCGCTCACCGAGATCGCGCGCCGAGGACGCGGGCGACTGGCCGCCGCGCCAGCGGGTAGTTGGACGGTGCAGGTGATCGTTGCTTGCCAACCGGCGAATGTGGAGAAAGCTTTCCGCAGCGTGGAAAGCCCCAACCTCGTCGCCATCCCCGTCGATCTGAAGGGGCAATCCTGCTATCGCTTGTGTTGGGGCGTTTACCCCGATCAGCCGTCAGCCGAGCGCGCTGTCCATGATGTGCCCGAGTATTTCTCGCAGAACACGCGACCTCAGCCCGTCGCGGTATCGAAGGTGGTGGGTCGCTGATCAACGCGCGCGTCACGACAGGGCTCGTCTTGTTGCTCGCCGGAGTATTCCCGTCATGGGTTTACGCCGATCGTTTGATTCTCAAGAGCGGGCACGTGATGGTCGTCGACAGTTGGTGGGTCGAAGGCTCCACGCTGTATTACGAAACCGATTCCGGAACGATCGGCATCCCGCGTGCGGACGTCATGCGCATCGACAAGACCACCGAGAATGCGCCGTCGTTCAAATCACGACCGCCAGCGGGCGAGCATCCAAACTCGGCCGCACCTGTGGGCGATCCGCCAGCCGCACGGCGTCCCTCCGCAGCAGAACTCGACAGTGCCATCGCAGAGTTGACGACAGCGCTCCGGCGCGAGGCGCAAGACTCCGCGCGCGCCAAACTCAAGCGACAACTGGCCGACATGCACACCTTGCGCGCGCGCCTGGCGCGCGACGCGGGAGCGCGCGACGCCGTGCTGGATCATCTGAATCAAGCGCTCGAGCTGGTCCCGGAACATCCGGTCGCTCGCCCCGACCTGGGATGGCTGCTGCTCGATCTGGGACGCTCGGATCGTGCCATGTCGCTGGCGCAATCGGGGCTGGTCGCAACCCCGAACGATGCCGCGCTGCTGACACTGCGTGGTGAGTTGCTGTATCGCGACAATCGGCTCGGAGCCGCCTTGATCGACTTCGAGGCAGCGCTTCAGACTCGTCCCGACGAGGCGGCGTTGCAGCAACGCGTCGAACGCATCCGTCGCGAGTTGCAGGTCGAAGCCGGCAACACACGCAAAGAATCGCAGCACTTCGTCCTCTCATTCGATGGGGATCGCGATGAAACCTTGGGCCGGGCTATTGCAAACGAACTAGAGAATGCGTGGCGCGATCTGACCCGAGAGCTCGACGCCTGGCCCGGCAACCCGATCCCTGTGGTGCTGTCGACCCGTGACCAGTTCGCATCCACCACCAAATCGGGTCCCGAAGTCCTGGGGCTCTTCGACGGCAAAATCCGCCTCCCGCTCGGCGGACTGACACGAATCACGCCCCCGGTCGTGAAGGTCTTGCGCCACGAGTTGACACACGCGCTGCTCCACGAAAAAGGGCGCGGGCGGGCCCCGCGCTGGCTGCACGAGGGGCTGGCGCAGTTGCTGGAACCCCGCGATCCGAAGGGGTACGAACCATCGCTACGCCCTGCGGCAGCGGCCGGATCGCTGGATATCGAGCCGTTTTCCTACCCCACCGCGTTGTCGTTCGTTTCGTTCCTGGACGGGCAGTTTTCGCGGGCGCGGCTCCTGTGGTTCGTCGATCTGCTGGCCGAAGGGCGGTCCGAGACCGAAGCTTTTGAGCAGGCCTTCGGGGCCTCCCGGGAGGATCTGCAGGACGCATGGCGACGGTCGCTCCAAAATCCGAGCTGAAGCTATCGCCCGAGGGGAAGCTCACGCTCTGCCCGCTCGACGCTCTGCTCGGGCGACTCGGACTGCTCCAGGCCACCGCGGTGGTCGACCTGACCAACAAAAAGCTCGTGCGCCGTCTGGTTCTCGAGGATGGACGCCTACAAGCGATGCTCTCGAATGCGCGCGACGATCGATTCGTCGACTGGTGGTTGACTCGGGGCGGCGGTGCCTTTGTCGATCATCGGCAACAGGAAGAGCTGCTGTTGGCGTGCGGCAACTCCCCGTTGACGGCGGCGTCTGTAGTTCGGCTCGGCGTGATCGACGGGTTGGCAATCGAACGTTTGCTTGTCGAGCATCTGTTGGCGATGGTCGCCGATACCGCTGGCTGGACCGACGCCACCTATCGAATCACGCCGGGACGTGTTGCACTCGGTGATGAACCGCCGGCGCGTTGGCCGGCACTCGATGCAGCGTTGATGTTGGCGCGGGTGAAGATCGCGACGATGCGCCGGCCGCCACCGGCGCCCCAATATGTCGCCGCCTATTCGGGATGGAAGTCGGTGCAGCCGGCGATCGACACGATCGAAACCGCGCTACTCGACGCCGCGGTCGACGCAACACGCACGACCCGGCTCATCGATGGCGAAGCGTCCGGTGGAGACTTGCGTGAGCGCACGCTCGCGGTGTTGGTGAGGGTTGGACTGCTCAACGAGATCAAGCCCCACCTGGTCAGCAGCGAGGTCGAAGAGCCACTGGGCGAGGTCAGCGAGACCGAACTCAAGGAGTGGTTGGCGGCCAGCGCCACAGAAAACCTCGAGAAGCTGCTGGGTGTGACCGCCACCTCCGATGCCGCCCAAGTTCGTCGCGGCTACTACCGAACGGTGCGCCGGTTCCATCCCGACCGGTTTCGCAATGGGGAGCTGAGTGCGTATCACGCGCAGGTCGAACTCGCGTTTCGCCTGGTGCACGAGGCGCAGGAAGTGCTGACCAGTTCATCGGCACGTGAGGCCTGGCTCAAGCGACGGCAAGCGCCGGCCGCGGTCGACCCCGGGAAGATGGCTCGCGATCTTTTCGCGCGTGCGCGGCGCGCGATTGCCGAAGGCCGCCGCGGCGAAGCGGTCGATTACCTGCAGCGCTGCGTGGAACAACCGCACCACGAGCTGTCGCACGCGTTGTATCTGTGGCTCTTGCTGCTGGGCAATCCGCGTCGCCGGAATGAAGCGGTCGAGCAGCTCGCACACTTGGCGACGACTCAGCCACAGCGCGCAGACCTCGTCGCGGCACATGGCCTGGCGCTGCAACGCAGTGGGCGCGACGCGGAGGCTCGCACGGTATTGCAGCGCGCGCTGCAACTGGACCCGACGCAGCCGATCGCGCGCGCCGCAAGTGGGGTGAAGGGCTCCTTCGACGTCACCAAACTCGATCCGTTGCTGGCCGCGATCTTCAGTTGACGGCGGCTGGCTCGCCAACCTCGATCAAGAACCGATCGATCGCGGCGGCGGTTTCGTCCGGCTTCTCCCACACCACCAGGTGCCCCGCGTCGGCGATTTCCACGTACCGATGACCAGGCAGATCGGCCGCCATCGCACGGCCGACGGTGGGCGGAATCAACCGATCCTCTGCACCGAAGACGATCTGCGCCGGCAGATCGATCGAACCCAAGAGATTGTCCAACAGGTATTCACCCGAGAGCGCGGAGCGCAGCATCACGATCGCTGTCGATGGGTCGCGTCTGACGGCAAACCACAAGATCGGCGCCGGTGCATACGGTGGGTGCGCGAACATCGCAGGCAAAGATTGTCGTGCATCGCTCACCGTCGTCGGCAGGAGCACCGAGTAGGGCGGCGGTTGAAAGCGGTATCCAGGCGACGAGATCAATGTGATCGGCCCGCAACGCTGCGGGGACTCGAGCGCCTGCCAGGCCATGATCCAGCCTCCGAGCGAATGCCCCACGATCGCCGGCCGCCGTGGGAAGCGCAGCGCCTCGGCGGCATCCAGCACCAACTTCCCGGCATTGCCGATCGTCAACTCGTGCAGAGGTTTCGGCGACAGACCGTGACCCGGCAGATCGAACATCAAGACTCGATAGCCGCGACCGGCGAGCGCGCGAGCCAGCGGCAGCATCACCGTCGATTCTCCGCGCAAACCATGCTGCAACAGCAACGGGCGGCCTCGGCCGACCGCCACCCACGCCAGCGTTTCTCCATCGACGCTCACGGTGCCGTGTTCCGTACCGGTGCCCACCAGCACAACACGACGCAGCGTGTTGAGTGTTGTGGTGGGAAACGCCACCGCCGCCAAGGCCGTCAGCATGAGCGTGAGTGCAACGCTCAGCAGCACGCGCCGGGTGCGGCTCACTCCGACTCCAGCACCGCCACGGTGGCGCCGCCGCCACCCTCTTCGGGCAGGCCATCGCGTACCCGCAACACCTCCGGATGCTCGGCGAGCCGCTCACGAACCGCGCGTTTCAACGCGCCCGTTCCAAAACCGTGCACGATCCGCAATTCACGCAAGCCTGCCAACAGCGCATCGTCAAGGTAGTGATCGAGGCGATCGAGCGCCTCATCGACACGTTGACCGATCAGATTCAACTCGCGTGGGACCTCGCGCGACGACACCGAGGCGCGCACTCCTTGTGGAAGCTCGGGCACTCGGCGAAGCGCAGAGGCCGGCAGCGGTTCGGGAGCGGTCTCGATTTCGATCGACGCAACGGCGCTGCCGGCCGGTCGAAGATCGGAGAGCTTGAGCGAGAACAGCGCACGACCCAACTGCAGGTCGACGCGTTGGCCGTCGAGCCGGCGTACGACGCCCTCGCGCCCTAACGACGTGATGAAGACCGTCTCGCCCGCTTGCGGCGTCCAGCTCTTGGGTGCAGGTTCGGTGCGCCGCGCCGCCCGCAACTCCTCCGAGAACTGTTCGCGCAGCGCGCGTTCGCGCGCAGCGCGCTCCTTGTCGACGGCACGACGCTCCTTCACGTCGGTCAAGGTCGAAAGCAGTTTGTCGGCCTCGCTGCGGAACGAACGAGACAGCTCATCGATACGCTTGCTCCACTGTTCGCGACGGCGCTCTTCATCGGCACGCCAGCGCGCCTGTCGCGCCAACTCGTCCGCCTCGTACTTGCGACGCAAGGCCACGGCTTCTTCGCGCTGGCGCTCGAGATCGGCTGCTAGCGAGCGCACCGCATCCAAGGCTCGAGCGGCGTCGGCGCCCGCGGGGTCGAGCTTGAGTTGGGCGGCTTCGACCAGTGAAGCGTCGAGCCCCAACTGCTCGGCCATCGTCAATCCGATCGAGGCACCCGCGACCCCTGACACCAAGCGGAACGTGGGGCGCAGCGTGTGCTCGTCGAAATCGGCAGCGGCATTCAACGCTCCGGGCGTGCGATAGCCCCAGGTCTTGATCCCTTGATGATGTGTGGTGACCACGACCTGAGCACCGAGTTGCATCAAGCGCTCCATTACTGCCATCCCGAGCGCAGCACCCTCGGCCGGATCGGTTCCGGTTCCGATCTCATCGATCAGGGCCAGCGTTCCTGCGGCAGCGCCACGCACCATCACGGCGAGGTTG
>CAZAHQ010000056.1:0-12407 GCA_964484415.1 uncultured Acidobacteriota bacterium
CTGACATCGCGCTTTCGAGTTCTGGGGCAAGTCGATGACGTGCCCTCGCTGATGCGACTCTCAACCGTCTTGGTAATGCCCTCGGAGGTCGAGGGGTTGCCGCTGGTGTTGATGGAAGCGGCCGCGTCGGGATTGCCTGCCGTGGTGAGCGATGTCGGTGGCGTGCCCGAAATCGTGGCTGACGGCCACACCGGATTCATCGTCCGCTGCGGCGACCTCGACCAATTCGCCGAGCGGATCGACCGCATCCTTTCCACCCCCGGCCTGCGCGAACACCTTTCCCTCAACGGCTGCGCCGCCAGCACCCGCTACGAAATCGGCGGCTGCGTCGAAAAGCTGGTCACCCTCTACGACTCCGCCCTCAAAACCTGATCCCCGCGACGTCCTCGAGTTAGGTTTTGGCTTCGATCTTGGCCCAGGTGTCTTTGAGGGTGACGGTGCGGTTGAAGACGGGGTGGTTGGGGCGGGAGTCGGGGTCGAGGCAGAAGTATCCGAGGCGCTCGAACTGACAGTACCAGCCGGGAGATTTGTCGGAGATGGTCGGCTCGAGCTGGGCGTTGGGGAGCACTTCCAACGAGGCGGGGTTGAGCAGCGCGAGAAAGTCATCGGCAGCGCCGGGGTTTTCCACGGTGAACAGGCGATCGTACAAGCGGATCTCACTGGTCAAGGCATGCGCGGCCGAAACCCAATGCAGCGTGCCTTGCACGCGCCGGCCGTCGGGTGCGTTGCCGCCACGTGAGTCAAGATCCACCACGCAACGCAACTCCACGATGTTCCCCGCGGCATCCTTCACGACCTCTTTGCACGTCAACAGGTACGCATAGCGCAATCGGACTTCGCGGCCCGGCGCCAGTCGGAAGAACTTCTTGGGCGGATCTTCGCGAAAATCGTCTTGCTCGATGTACACCTCGCGCGAGAACGGCAACGATCGCGTGCCGGCCGATGGATCCTCCGGATTGTTGACCGCATCGAACCACTCGACCTGCCCTTCGGGATAGTTCTCGATCACCACCTTCAGGGGTCGCAGCACGCCGAACACGCGCGGCGCATGCGCGTTCAACTCCTCACGCACGGCATGCTCGAGCAACGCAACATCGACCATGCTGTCGCGCTTGGCCACGCCGATCCGCTCGCAAAACGCACGGATTGCTGCCGGTTGAAAGCCGCGACGCCGCAGACCCGAGAGCGTCGGCATGCGCGGATCGTCCCACCCAGCCACGTGTGTCTCGTTCACCAACTGCAGCAGCCGGCGCTTGCTCATTACCGTGTAGGTCAAGTTGAGCCGCGCAAACTCGATCTGTTGCGGCCGGTTTGGCGTCTCCAACGATTCCAGGCACCAGTCGTACAGCGGCCGGTGATCTTCAAATTCCAAGGTGCAGATCGAATGCGTAATCCCTTCCAGCATGTCGCTCAAAGGGTGTGCGTAGTCGTACATCGGATACAAGCACCACGCTTCGCCGGTGCGCGGATGCGAGATCTTCCGAATCCGATACAGCGTCGGGTCGCGCATGTTGATGTTGGGCGAGGACATGTCGATCTTGGCGCGCAGCGTGCGCGTACCATCGGGAAACTCACCCGCGCGCATCCTCCGGAACAGATCGAGATTCTCGTCGACACTTCGATCGCGAAACGGGGAGTTCTTCCCCGCCGCGGTCAACGTGCCGCGATACTCGCGCGTCTGCTCGGCCGTGAGATCGTCGACATACGCTTTGCCGCGCCGAATCAAATCCTCCGCGAACTGATATAGCTTCTCGTAATAGTCCGACGCGTAAAACATGTACGCGCCCCAATCGAAGCCGAGCCAACGCACATCGGTGATGATCGCGTCGATGTACTCCTGCTCTTCCTTGGCCGGATTGGTGTCGTCCATGCGCAGATGGCAACGCCCGGCAAACTCCTTGGCCAAGCCGAAATTGAGGCAAATCGCTTTCGCGTGCCCAATGTGCAGATAGCCGTTCGGCTCGGGTGGAAAGCGCGTGACCACCGCACCGCCGTGCTTGCCGTTCGCGCGGTCTTTCAGAATGATCTCGCGAATGAAGTCGGGTTGGGTCGGGGCTCCGGCCAGGGCGACCTTGCGCTCGGGGTCGGAGGAGTTCGTCGTGGAATCGCTCATAGGCGGGGGATTGTAACGTCGCCCCCCGCACCGTCACACGTGACTTCGACCGATCGAGCGGCAATCCTCGCACGCGAACCCCGCACCAGGCGCGTTCGGCCAGCGGCGTGACTCTGTTTTCCCACTCCTCGTCGCCGCCCGGCGCGGCCCACGCCAGCCAGGCCTTGTGACGATCGTCGAGATTCGATCTGGTTTGCACCCGATCGAGCGTGCCTCCGAGCGATGTACGCAACGCCTAGCGGGGAGGTCTGGCGCGCTTCGATCCCGCGCAGTTTTCAGGCAGAACGTCGTTTGCTGTCGGGCCGATCGAGGTACCGCTAGGGCCCCTGAAGCGAGTCTCGCGTCATCAGCGGAAATCAGCGCCGGGTGATGGCTGCGATCAACACTCCCCCGATCAGTCGGTTGCACAGGACGCCCTAGGCAACGGGCCACGTCCAGGAATACCGTCGTACGTGGGCGACGTCCTCGAGATGGCGAATCACCGCCTGCATCCGCTTCTGTGGCCCGCCCACGGAGGCGCTGTCCGCCTGCGGTGCAGCGTTTGTTTGGGAAGCATCGATCGATGGTGATCGTCCACAGAACGTCTTCGGCTTGATCATGAGCCTGAACACGTTGAGCGTACCTGGAGGATTCGACGACACTGGTGCCGATCGCATTGGTTGGATACGTGAAGCGGGCTTCCGCGAAACGTGCGTCGAACACTTGGTAGGGCTGGACTCGCTGGTGGTCGGGATTAGGTGAGGCGTTAGGTCCTACGGTGATGCAGAATCTGCCGCTGACCACTGGAGAACGTCATGAACCGTGTCGCCCAACTCTGTCTGCTGATGTTGACCTTCGCAACGACCTCGTTCGCAGAGACCACAACCACCGACGAGGCGCTCCGCCGGGACGCAGTCGACAAGTTGTTCGCTGAGTTCGATCGACCAGGCTCCCCCGGCTGCGCGATGGCGGTGATGAAGGACGGAAAGTTCGCATACAGACGCGGCTACGGCCTGGCCAGCCTGGAATACAACGTGCCGATCACCACCGACACCCAATTCGACATCGGCTCCACCTCCAAGCAGTTCACTGCAGCCAGCATCCTGCTTCTGGCGGCGGACGGAAAGCTCAATCTCGACGACGACATTCGCAAGTACATCCCCGAGATCCCTGCTTACGGCACGACGATCACGATTCGCCAGATGCTCCATCACACCAGCGGCATTCGTGACTACAACGAGATGATGGCGGTGGCCGGTTTCAACACCGAAGACTGGACCACCAGCTTCCAAGCGCTCACGTTGCTCTCGCGGCAGAAAGCACTCAATTTCACGCCAGGCAGCGAGTTTCTCTACTCCAACTCCGGCTACTTCCTGTTGGCGATCATTGTCGAACGAATCAGCGGGAAGTCGATGCGTGAGTTTGCCGACGAGCGAATCTTCAAACCGCTGGGGATGTCCCGCACGCAGGTGTTCAACGATCACAGGCAGGTCTTCGCCAAGCGGGCAACTGGATACTCGCGCGGCGATTCGGGACAGTTTCTCGTCAACATGTCCAGTTGGGAGCAGCCCGGTGACGGTGCGGTGCAGACCACGGTCGAGGATCTTCTGAAGTGGGATCAGAACTTCTACGAACCGAAGGTTGGCGGCGAATCACTCATCCGCCAGTTGCAGGAAACGGGAACGCTCAACGACGGCACGGCATTGAACTACGCTGCGGGGTTGTTCATCGGAGAGCATCGGGGTCTTCGTCAAGTCAGCCATGGTGGCGCGTGGGCCGGCTATCGCGCGGAGTTGCTGCGCTTCCCCAGCGAGCACCTTTCAGTAGCGGTGCTCTGCAACTTGGACGCTACCAACCCCAGCGCGCTGGCCCTGGCTGCCGCAGACGTTTATCTCCCTGTCGAGGCGAAGTCGGGGGCGCCTGCAGGCACGCAAACTCCGTCCGCATCGGCGGGCTCGAGCAAGCCGACAAACTCGGCCAAGGCTGCAAAGCCGATCAAACTCGATACAAAACCGCTCGAGGGAATCTACTGGAGCGAACGGTTGTCGTTTGTCCGACGGATCGTGCAGACCGATCACAAGTTGATGTACATGCGAGGCGGTGGACAAGACAGCGAGTTGGTTGCCGTTGCACCGGACACATTTCAAATGCAGGGTGTGCCGACTGCAACCGAAGTGCGCTTCTCACGCGATGCTGCAGGGCGCGTTGCTGGATTCGAAGTGCGCAGTGAGGGTGCGCCAGCCACGGCGTTCGTCGTGGTGGCGCCATTCACGCCGACAGGCAACGATCTCAAGGCATTTGTCGGCCGCTACTACAGTGACGAGGCCGATAACACGTACGAGATGGTCCTCGAATCGGACCAGTTGTTCGTTCGAGACAAACAAGGGAACCAGACGCCGCTCGCTCCCGCTTTCAAAGACGCTTTTTCCACCGCAGGGTTTGGCACGCTGCAGTTCGCGCGCAACGCAGACGGACGGGTCGACCGATTCTCGGTTTCGCTTGGGCGTTCGCGCGGGTTGGTGTTTACGAGGGTGGAAAAGCTGGCGCGCTGAGTTGGCGGTTAGATCTTCACGCGATACGTGCCTCCCCGGTACCTACCGCGCGCCCTGCGATTGCTACACTCTCCCGCATGCCTCACAGGTCGAAACGCAAACGCCAACCGGCCGCCCCTAAGGGGGCGCTCCATCAGTTGGGCGCGCTGCACATTCCCCATGTGGGCGATCGCATCTGTCGTGTGTTCGTGCCGGGTAGCGGCAACGATCGCAAACCGCGGCCGGTGCTCGTGATGTGGGACGGTCAGAACGTCTTCGATGACGAGGGCTCGTACGCCGGCGGTTGGCACGTTCATCGCGCGATCTCGACGCGCGTACGACGCGGCGAGCGCGCGCCGTTGGTGGTCGCGATCGACAACGGCGGGATGCAACGCGGGCGCGAGTTGTCGCCGTGGCATCGCGCCGGTTCGCTGACGGGACCGTTGCTCGATTGGATCGAGGCCAAGCTGTTGCCGCGCATCGCCTCGGACTTTGGCGCTTCGATCGCAGCGCGTGATGTCGCGATTGGCGGCTCATCGCTCGGTGGATTGAATGCGTTGTACGCCTATCTCACGCGGCCGCACGCGTTCGGCGCGGCGATCGCGATGTCGCCGTCACTGTGGGCTTCGGGCGAGCGGATGTTTCACTTGGCCGCGCACTCGCACCACAGCGGCGGCTCGCGCCTGTACATCGACTGCGGCGGCAAGGAAGGCGGCGGCAGCATGGCGCTGCACGCCGAGAAGATCGTCCACATGCTGCATGGTCGCGGCTGGAACGGACATCACTTGATGTGGCGATTCGTCAAGAGTGGCAAGCACCACGAGAAGTACTGGCGCGCGCGAATGCCGAAGGCGTTGAAGTTCTTGTATGGATAAGGCGGTATGCGACGGTAGCTCTGGCGAATCGCGCTGTGAAAGAAGAATGGTCCGCAGTCTCACGAGAGATTGCGGACCAACGAACACGGGCTGGATCGTACTGTCAGTATCCTAGGCTCGCTGCCATCGCTCCGATCTGATCGGCGATGCAGCTGATTCCATCCGGATACTCGAACGTATGGTGGTGTGCCGCAGGGTGCGGGTACTGGCAGTTGTGCGGCCGCGTCTGCACCCAAGTGACACATTCCTGCGGCATTGAGTCGAGAATCTCGCGTGCCGCGTACCCGCGAGGCGGGAGCAGGCTGTTCTCGACCGAAGCCTCGCGATGTAGTCCCTTGAAGCTGCTTCCGTGACGCCTCGCTCCGGTCCGGATCTCCTCGACCAACGCACGGCCGAGAGTCCCAAGCACTAGCGCACCACATGTACCGCGGACATCACTCATCTCGGGCGTACCGCCCACCGGTGTCGAGTAGTCGTACTGACCGAGTCCGAGAATGCCAAGGTTGTGGATCACCGACTGCATGTAACTCGAGACCGGCAACTGAATCTCGCCACCACCGTTGTTGGCCGCATCCACCAGTTGATCGGTGGCACGATTGACCTCGCTCTCGTCGAGCTGTTGCTGTTGCTGTGGAACCGGAACCGGTTTGCGGCGGGTGGCGCAGTTGCCATCGCGAACCTTGAAGTTGACGGTCTGAGGTGGGTTCTGTGGCGTCTTGGCGCTGGGTGGTTCGCAGTTCTCTCCATCGCCGTCATCGCCACTGGGCGGTTGCGGTTCGTTGTCGTGGCAGGGGCCCTTGTATTTGTCGCAGTCGGCTTTCGAGGTTGGAGGCGCGCCCCAAGTCGAGTCCCAATTGGTCTGCAACTCGCAGTGTCGAGTGCAGTCGGCTTGCCAATCGCAGTAGGCTTCCTGGCCAGCAGGGGCTGTTGGACAGTCGGACGCGTAGTAGCACCCGCAGTTCGCGGCGAGTGCCTGCGGGCTGAGAAGCAATCCGCAACAGAGCGCGAGTGCCATCACGGTTACCATCTGGATCGTTCTTCCTGCGTATCGGGTCATCACAACCTCCTCGTGTGCGACGGTCGTTACGTCGCAGAAGTGAATGAGTGCAACGTCTGGGAAGCGAGGACTGCTACTTCATCGCCGGCTAGCTCATAAGGAGTCGGCAGGCAGCAGGTTTCTCACGTTGATTGGAAGAGACTTCGTGTTGGACTAGTTCGAGTGAAAGACGTAACGCGAGCATGACGAAAGCCAACGGTCGAGTTCGCGGCGGAGTGGCCACTCGCGACGGCGGCGTCTCAACGGATCGTGTGCGGGTCGGCTGAGCAGCTACCGCAGACCGGACTCCTGGGGCGCTATCGACAGCAACACCGTGTCCTGAAAGTCGAACGCGCCGTCATGTCCGGCCCAACGCCCGAAGCGTATCGGCTCGACAACCCTGAGGTTCGCGGCACTCAACTGCTCGCGCACCCACGGCTCTTCGTAGGCGATCACATGCAGCGGATCGTCGGCGTTCATGTAGCGGCAAAACGGCGTCAGCGTATGCGGCAACGGATAGTGCGTGCGCCCTTCAGATTCGGCACGCCGCATGGCATCGTTGAGCAGAAAGAACGTGACATAGGCAAGGCCTTCGGGGGCCAAGAGCCGCCGAATCTCGCTCAAGTAGTGCTTCAGCTCGTGGGCATGCATGTGCGTGAACACGGAAGTCAACACCACCAGGTCGGCTGTGCCGCTTGGTATGTCGAACACCACGCGATCGGGCGGCACTTCCCCCCCGGGGTTGTAGCGACCGTTGTGCACATCGACATGTCGGAATCGACATCGCCCCGCGCTTGCCGGTGCGAGTTCTTTTTCACACCACGCGATATGTCGCGGCAAGATGTCGAAGCCGAAATAGCGACCCAAGAACTGCGGTGACCGAATCAACGCATGCGCCAACCGGCCGTAGCCGCACCCGATATCGACAATTCGCGCACGCGACGGCAGCGTGGTCAGCGCGTCGATCTGTTGCACCAGCGCATCCCCAATCTCCAGGTATTGCGCTTCAGTTTCTGCCATGAATCGAAGCTCTTGCGGGGGAATTGGCAGCTCGATGCTCACCGGCAGTTCCTCGCGCGTCGATCGCGCTTTCGTTGGCCGTTCCTCGGCAGACGGGACTGTAGCAGAGTTGTCGCGATGCCGAGCCGAACGCCCCGAGCTCGTGGCCTAAGCAGCCTTGATCTGGCTCATCAACGGTACCGATTAATCGCGGTATTCTCGGCCCGGGTCGATCGCACCATTGGCTGCGATGGGGTGGCCGTGCGTATCGCGCTGGGGCGCCACTTCCATGTCCCAATGGTTGAACGCAGTCGTTGCGGTGGCAACGATGGCTGGAGCTGCGGCGTCAGAGACCCCAGACCCGCTCTCCTGGCTCTCGGCGTTGGACAAGCCGCAGTTCGATAACGCGTCGGCGATTCAGGTCAAAGACCAGGTCTTTCGGATCGGCCCTGCCGTTCTGCGATTGGATTTCCTATCAACCGGCGTATCTTCTGGCGGGGTGAAAACTCGGTCCGTGGGAGGCAGGTATGACACGACGCGCGCACGCCGGTCGGTTCGCGGCGAGCTTGATAGCCGCTCTGCTTGCACACCAAAGTCAAAGCGCGCCGCCGTCGCTGAAGGAGCATCGGGAGGCTGCAAGGGATCGGCTCGAAGCGTCGGGATCTGCCGTCGACCCGACAGGTCTACTTCGGGAGATCGGACGCTTTGACTACCCGCCCGCCTTTCAACCAACTGAGGTCGTGGCGACCGCCGACTACTCGTATGTGCTCACGCAGGATCACTACCTCGTTACGGTCCGCGCCCTCGACGGGGAGCAAACAGATAGGATCTCGATCGGCGACGGAGCCAACGCACTCGTTCTGGTTGGGGACGACGAGACACCTGTACTCGCAATCGCTCGCCGACCTGACATTGTCGTCTTCAGTCTCGACGATCCCTCGCACCCGCGCGAAACAGCATCGAGTCAATACCCATGCGGTTCCGGATTGCGCCCGCTAGCCGGCGGGCCATTGCAGGTGAACACCGGCGCCTCGTGTGCAGCCGTGGTCGATGTGCGGACCGGCGCTGTCTACTCGGTGTTCGGCGGCGACTCGTGGTACTCGATCAGCGGCGGGCCTGCTTCTTCACCGCTACTCGCGGTCTACACCGGGCCCAACCGGTTCGATCTGTGGAGTCTCGCCGACCCGTCGCTGCCCAGCCTACGCACAACGATTTCGACGACTGGATTCAGGCCGCTTGCGATCGATCGAGGTGGCGAGTTCTTCATCATCGGTGGAGGCCCGAACCGGATCGAGATCTTCTCGACAGCGGACGGGACGCGGTTGTCGAAGCTCGACACCAGCTGGAATTACGAAGCCGTCCAGTTGGTCGAGTCTGGCGGCCTGCAGATCTTGGCAGTTCCGGTCTACGCTGGCCTCGAACTGTGGGATCTCGGCGATCCGGCCGCGCCCAAGAGGATCGTCACTGTTCCCTTCCAAAACGTGAGCTCGCTCGCGGCTTCGCGCGACGAGCCGCTGCTGTTCGCGGCAGACCTTGCCGCTCGCACGGTGAGTGCGGTTGACCCACGCGACGGTGCGATTCTCGGGACTCACGTCGTCGACGGACTTGGTCCGCGTTCGCTCGCAGCCTGCACGACGCCTGGCAACGAGCGCGCACTCGCGATCCGAACCTTGAAGTACGGCGCATGGGACAGCGGCACGCCGGGGGTTGTCGGCAGCATCGACCGCGTGCGTTTCGACGTCGTAGCGACGCCCAGATTCGTCTCGCGGTATGCGCCACTCGGCCTTAACGATGTCGATGCAGTCTTCCCATTTCTGGGTGCGCTTGTTGCCGCCGTTGACCTGGATACGGGAGCGATCTTCGTGAATGACATTCGCAACGGCAAGACCGTCGCGACCGGAGGCCTCGTCTTCCGGCCAAATGTCGGCTTGCTCGGCGTCCGCGCGGCCGCATCCGGGAAGGCACTCGCTGTCGCCGACCAGTACGCGTACGAGGTTCTCGACCTTCGCGATGATTCGGTTCACACACGCGCATTTCACGCGCCCGACGACTACGCGTCGGTACTTAACGTCGCGCTCGCGCAGGACGGAACTGCGGTCGCGCTCATCAAGGGCCGGGTGCATGTAATCGACCCGTTGGGAAACACCGTCAGTCTTGCACTCGCCGCGGATGCGGACACCATCGACATCTCTCCCGACGGCCGCTTCGCGCTCATCTCAGGTGATGGTTGGCAACCGGATCGCGACGTGGTGCTGCTCGACATTACCGACCGCGCGGCACCGCGCGTCGCGTGGCGGCGGGACCAGCAATTCAACGGCGCGCACTTCGTTGACGGAGGCGCGCGCATACTCGCGACCGCTTCGAGTTGGTTGAACTGGTGGGTCTTCTCTACGTCGACGCTCTCGGTTGCAACCGGCGAGACAGCGGGCGTGGGCCCTGAGATCGGTCAGTTCTTCTATCACGGCTTCGCGCTCCAACAGGGGATCGGGCCAAAGGCGCGAGCTGTCTTCTGGAAGTGGGACTGGATCGGAGAGCAGACGGTACTCCTGGATGTGTCGACCGATACACCGACGGTCGTGACCGAGGTATGTCCGTTCTGCTCGATCTGGGGGTACGCACCGCGCGGAGACACCTGGAGCTGGTATGAAGTTCACCCGACATGGTCGACGCTCAACCGGATTTTCGTCGGAGATGGAGAGGGCCATTACGGCTATCACGATCTGGCGGACCTCGACAGTTCGGACCTTGCCCTTGTCCGGCCGGGATTTCTTGCGGGGCTTCGAGTACGCCTACCGAGGTCGGAAGTCGTTGTCTATCGCGATGTCGCGCTCAACCATCCGCCTGTCGCGCAATCCAGCGCACCGAAACAAGTCGAGTGCGCCGGTCCGGATGGGACGCCGGTGACGCTCGATGGCAGCGCTTCTTCGGATTCCGACTCAGCGCCCGGAACGAACGACGACATTGTCGAGTTCCGATGGACTGCCGACGGCAAGCCAGCTGGCGCAGCTTCGATCACGACTGCGCAACTCGATGTCGGTCAGCACGTGATTGAACTCGAAGTGCGTGATGCGCTCGATGCGTCGAGTACCATGGCCGCTCCGACCGAAGTGCGGGACACACTCCCGCCGAACATTGCACTGTCACTCGAGCCGGTCTTCTCTGGTGGCTTTGTCACGCAGCAGTGGACGCCGTTGGCGAATGCGGCCGACGTGTGCGACGGCACGCTCGATGCTCGGATGCGGCTCCACCTCGGCGCTGATGTCCTCGCAGCGTCGACGACATTCGTGAACGGGCCCGAGTTCCTGATCACCGTACGTGCTGGGTTGTCGATCGTGTTGTCGGGTCCGGACCGCGCTCGTGCGGAGGACCTCTGGGCGGCAGCGGTCGCGCGTGGCGGGCTCGCACTCGCGAATCGCCGCGCGGTCACGCTGGTCGCAACTGCGCGAGGCCCGGCCGGTGTCCTGGCCCGCTATCGACTGACGCCCGAGGGACTGCTCGTGGCGGCAGAATCGTACGGCCTCACCGCGGATCACTTGGTGGCAGCCGCTGCAACAGACGCCGCCGGGCACCGTACCGAGGGCTCGATGTCGCTGCGCACGCGGCTTGCGGATCTCTGCGCGGCAGCGCCTGCAAACGCTCTTTGCACACAGCGTTGAACTGGTCAGTCGAAATGATGAAGAGCGAGTTGCTCGAGTGACCACTCGCGATGGAACCGGAGATCCGCAATACACGGCATAGCCTATGAAACGCCGCTTGAAACGCGTATCCGCATCGCGACGAACAGCCAACATGTCGCAGCGGGTCGATGATGCCGGCAAACGACTCGTCGCTTTGCTCGCTGACAACCTCGAGTTCTCACTAGGGGCAACTGTTCAGCACCTGCTGCGCGCGGCACCCCGATGGTGACGGCGGCCGTTCGTTGCCAAACACATCAGTGCCGTAACTCCCCTCGGCGATAGCGTTGAGTGGCACCACCACGTAGTACATATCACCAGGTGACGGCGTGACAGTTGCCGTAAGCACGCCGCTCGTCGAGCAAGCCAGTGCGTTGTGGCTGTACCACGAGCCAATCGTGCCTTCGTGCACCGAGTAGTCCGTTGCCGCCGAGCAGCTTGCCCCCCAAAAGAGATCGAGTTGCGTGGGGTCGCTTGCATTCTTCGCGATCGTCAGCGGCGTGCCAGCCACGAAACGTCCATCGGGCACGTGACCCGGAGCGGATGCCGGTATGCATGGGCAGCCGCTCAACAGCAGATGCACGCGCTGCACCGGCCCCCAACGCTCGGGCTCGGCGGTGCTCGCCGGCAACATGGTTGCCGCGTCGCGCAATGGGCGTGTGAGTTGCGCGAAGTGTGTGTCGTTGCCCGCAATCAATACCGGGCGCAGCGGCCGCAGTCCATCAAGCGCCAACGTGTTCAGCGTCTCCAATGACCGGTTTGGATCAACCTGCGCAACGCGCGCAGCGCGCCGCTCTTGATGAAATCGCTCGATCGCGGCCGAGTAGTTCGGCGAGTCGGCATGTACGGAGAGCATCGACGCAATCAGCATTGCAGCGAAGGCCGGCCCGCCGCAGCGCGCGGCGCCGAGTTTTGGAGCAAGCATCGACTCACGCATCAGGGACAGCTCGCGTTGGTGTCGATGTTGAAGCAGCGCCTCACCGGTGTTCCGGCGGTGCCACCAGCATACGGCGTGTAGATCCAGGCGATCTTGTGGTAGCCGAGCGTCAAGCTCTCGGTGATGCTCGGCGTACAACTTCCGCTGGCGCCGCAAACACTCCCCGAAGTAGTCAGCGCCGACACCAGCACGTCTGACAGCTCGATTCGCGAATAGCACTCCTGCGTCGGCGTTCCAACACGGCAGATTTCGATGGACACGGT
>CAZAHQ010000057.1:0-12402 GCA_964484415.1 uncultured Acidobacteriota bacterium
GCAACCGATTCCGCTCAATCAACCATTCGACATGCAGCTCTGGGTTTACGAAGGGGACGGCACCGCCCAGCTTTCGACCAACGTCATCCTTCAGGTCGACGCCGGCATGCCCGCGCACCATCACGGCATGAACGTCAAGCCTCGAGTTGTCGCGCTCAATGGACCACCCGTGCAAGACCTGCTGCCCGGCCACGGTGCGATGAGCGATGGCAAGTTCGAGGTGCGCGGCATGCTGTTTCACATGCCCGGATCATGGGAGTTGCGCTTCGACATCAGGCACGGCGCAATCATGGAGCGCGCACAGATTGCAATCGATCTGGATACGACGTCGCCTGGCGTCGCTTTCACCGAGAGCGAGCGCCAACGGATTCTGCAGCTTTCGCCACTCGGACCGCCGCCTGCCGACCCGTCCAACTCCGTCGCCGACGACGTCCGCGCCGCACTGCTCGGCCAACGCTTGTTCTTCGACACGCGCCTCTCCAGCGGAAACGTCTCGTGCGCGACGTGCCACATCCCGCACCACGGCTTCGCCGACGGCGTGCCGATCGGGAAGGGAATCGCTCGCGGTCGTCGTCACACGCCGTCGCTTTGGAACGTTGCGTACAACCGCTGGTACTTCTGGGATGGACGCGCCGATTCGCTCTGGTCGCAGGCGTTGAGTCCAATTGAAAACCCCACAGAGATGAACGGCAGCCGAGCGTCGATCGCGCGCTTGATTGTCGATGATCCAGCACTGCGCCGCGAGTACGAACCGATCTTCGGTGCGTTGCCACGGCCCACCGACGACATCGCGAGCCACCCAGAAAACCAGGATCACACCAACGTCACCAACCGCATCTTCGTCAACACCGGCAAAGCGATCGCCGCCTACGAGCGTCGCTTGATCTCTCGACGTTCTCCGTTCGATCGATACGCCGACGCGCTGCGCAGCGGCCGAACGAGCACGGCGCTTTCCCAAGCGGCGCAACGCGGACTTCAACTGTTCATCGGACGCGGCAACTGTCGCCTCTGCCACAGCGGCCCCAACTTCACCGATGGCGAGTTTCACAACACCGGCGTGCCGCCCGCGCCATCGGGCGATCGCACCGATGGCGGCCGCTACGAAGGGATTCCGCGCCTGCAAGCCAGCGAGTTCAGCCGGCAGTGCCAGTTCTCCGATTCGCGCACCGACGCCGCGGCCGACCTGCTGCGCAACGTGCGCCGCACACCTGACACGTGGGGCCAGTTCAAAACACCTTCGCTACGCAACGTCGCGCAGACCGGGCCATACATGCACCACGGTCAACTCGCCTCGCTGCGCGATGTGCTTACGTTCTACTCAACCGTGGCCGGCAGCGTCGACACGGGCCCCGATGGAGAGCGAATCCTGACCCCGCTGCACCTGACCGCGCAGGAGACAGACGATCTGCTGGCGTTCTTGGATGCGCTCACCGACGAGTCGATCGACCCGTCGCTTTTGGACGCGCCTAAACCCTAGGGCAAGCACCGGTAATCGCTGTCGAGCGGCTTGCCACGCTCATGCCGAGGTGCGCCGCCGTTCGTCGCGTCCGGAAAGTAATGGGGGCGCTTCGCCCCAGCGAGTCCATACTCCACAGGCCGGGCCAGCGTGGCCCTCGAGGAGACAGTGGATGGGAAGAAACCAAAACACGTTCGCCAAACGCCAACGGGAAGTTGAGAAGAAGCGCAAAGGTGTCGAGAAGTTTCAGAAGCGAATGCAAAAGAAGGCCGACGCCAAGGCGAGCAACGCTGCCGCTACCGATGTCGACGGGGTGGTGGACACGGAATCGGCCGAAGAACCGGTAGGTGTCGGAGAATCCGAACACTAGCGATTCGGACGCCGTTCCGCCTGAGCTGTCGAGGGTGATTTCCAGCAAGGTCACCCTGGTTCTCCAATTCCGGGAATCGCCGTATCGTTCGGGCGCGCAACAGGGGCACGCCCGATGATCGACTCCAAGACCCGCAAGCCTTCGCTCGCTCCGATCCTCCACCTCGCAGGGAATCTGCTTGCTTGCTGCGCCGCGGCACTCGCCGCGCATGCTGCCGAAGCGGCGCCGGTCGTACCGCCAACCACCGTGTCGTCGACCCTGGTGGTCGAGGCGTTCGGTTCCGAGCGCGGGCTCGCCGTCGAAAACGTGATTGCGATCTACCAAGACCGTACTGGGTTTCTTTGGATCGGTACGCGCCAGGGTCTGATCATGTACGACGGTCATTCAGCCACCACGTTCGCGCATGACGTCAGCGACCCGCACTCCATTCCCGACAACTATGTGCGTACGGTATTCGAGGACCGCGATCGGAACCTCTGGATCGGCACCAACTCGACTGGCTTGGCGAAGCTCGATCGCGCCACGTGGACGTTCCAGAGTTACCGCCACGATTCGGCAAACCCGAAGTCGATCAGCCACGATAGCGTCAACGTCATCTTTCAGGATCGCGCCGGGGTCTTGTGGGTTGGAACCCAGATCGGCCTCAACCGCTTCGATCCGGTCACAGGGAATTTCGAACAGCTTCTTTCCGACGCCAACAACCCTGCATCGCTGTCCAACGACTATGTCTACGCGCTGCATGAAGACATCGACGGGCAGATGTGGGTCGGCACCGTCGGCGGCGGCCTCGATCGGCTCGACCGCTCGACCCTGTCGTTCACGCACCGGCGCTCTGATCCGAGCGATCCAACGACGTTGTCGAGTAACAAAGTCTTCGCGATTGCCGAAGATCAGCAAGGACAACTTTGGATCGGCACCGAGCAGGGCCTCGACCGACTCGATCGCCAGCGCTCGCGCTTCGATCACATCGCATACGAAGCAATCGCTCCGGGTCAATCGCGACGATCGATCGTGACGACACTCGTGGTGGACCATGACGACGTCTTGTGGGTTGGATTGTGGAGCGGAGGTGGAGGCCTCGAGCGATTGGATACGCGCACGGGCAACCTGCTCCCAGCGCCGGCCGCGTCGAGTTCCCCGTTGCTGCGCGAACGGGTCGCTGCGCTCCGCGTCGATCGATCGGGCGCCGTGTGGATCGGGACTTGGGCGCGAGGACTCGTGCGCGCGCGGCGGGCCGAGGTTCAAGCCTCGCTCTTGGATACCAAAGATGGACTGAGCTTCAACGATGTAACCGCTGTGTTGGAAGCGCCGGGCGGGCGATTGTGGGCCGGCACATGGGGCTCGGGTCTGAATCTGGCGCCAATCGCTCGCATGCCGTTCGACCCATCCGCTCGCAGCAGGTTCGGACTGCCTCCCAACACCGCAGTGCTTTCGCTGGCACAAGTCAGCGAGGAGGAGATGTGGGTAGGGACGATGGATGCGCTCTATCACCTCAGGCTCGGCGGCGAGGCGCAGGAATATGCGCACGATCCGAATCACCCCGAGTCGATCGGCCCTGGATACGTGACGGCACTGCTGCGTGACCAAGATGGCGTGCTGTGGGTCGGCGTCGGTGGTAGCGGGCTGTTTCGACTGCGGCCCGGACAGTCGACCTTCGATCGTTTCGCCAACGACCCCAGCGACACGGCAAGCCTGAGCGACAACTACATCACGTCGCTGATCGAAGATCGCGAAGGTGTGATGTGGGTCGGCACGCGCTCGGGCGGCGTGAACGAGTTGGATCGCGCCACGGGCCGGTTCATTCGTCACGTGCCTGACCCGGCCGACCCAGACTCGTTGAGTTTTCATCACGTCACGGCGATGGCCGTCGACCATGCGGGAGCGGTGTGGATCAGTACCTCGGGCGGCGGGCTCAACGTCGCGCGACGAACCGGCAATCGAGTTCGATTCGAACGCTTCACCAAACACGATGGGCTGATCGATGACATGATCCGTTCGCTCGCGCTCGATAGCGATGTGCTTTGGCTGGCAACCGCGAACGGCGTCACGCGGTTTGACATCAAGAGCAAATCGTTCACCAGTTTCGACACCAGCGATGGCCTCCCAACCAGCGGCTTCAATGCCGGCGCGGCAACCACCGGGGATGAACAGCTTTACTTCGGCAGCGCCAAGGGGCTGCTTGCCATCCCGCGCGGACTTCCCCTCGCGTCGCCGGCGGCGTCACCAACGGTGTTGCGAGACGTGCGGACGCTGCAGGGCACCGCCGTGGCGAGCAGCGCGCCATGGGATCTCGAAAAGCTGGAGGTGCCGTACGGCGAGATCCTCTCATTTGCGTTCGCGGTACTCGACTATGGCGACGCACGACGCCATCGGTTTGCCTATCGACTCGCGGGTTTGCGCGACGACTGGATCGACATTGGCGACCGCCGCGAGGTGACGTTCACCGAACTCAAACCTGGCAAGTACACACTCGATGTGCGCGGGCGCAACTCTCACGGCGTGTGGAGCAACGCCGCAACCTCGCTGTCGCTGGTCGTCGTTCCGCCGTTTTGGATGACTCTTTGGTTTCGTGCATTCACTCTGGCAGCGCTCGCCCTTGCAGTGGTTGCGGTGCACCGGCAACGCACATGGAGGCTGAAGCAACGCAATCGCGAGCTTGTGCTGCTGAAGGATCAGCGCGAGCAAGCACTGGCCGAGTCTCGGGCCAGCCGCGAAGACCTCGAAGCGGCCTACGATCGCTTGCGACGGCTCACTCGGCGTCTCGAAGGTGCCAAGGAAGATGAGCGAAAGCACATTGCGCGTGAGCTGCATGACGAGATGGGTCAGGCATTGACCGCTGCCAAGATCAACCTGCAGATGATCGCGGCATTGCCGGTGTCGTCGGAGGCCAGCGACAGAATCTCCGACACGGTTGGCTTGGTCGACAACATGATTCGTCACGTTCGAGCACTGTCGCTCGACTTGCGTCCGCCGCTACTGGACGAGTTTGGCTTGGAGCCGGCGCTGTCGACCTATCTCGAGGCGCAGGCGCAGCGCTCCGGCCTTCGGATCGAGTTGACAGCCAACGGGATTCCAGCGGAGCTGCGCCCTGAGGTCGCAATCACCGCCTTCCGCTTCGTGCAAGAGGCGGTCACCAACGTGATCCGCCATGCGAGGGCCTCGCACGTGAGTGTCAACGTGGCCGTGCACACCGATCGGCTCGATCTTTCCGTCCGCGACGATGGGAATGGCTTTGACGTGGCGCAGACGTTGACTCGTGCGGTTGGCGGCCAACATCTGGGGCTTTTGGGTATTCGTGAACGGGTCGAGTCGCTCGATGGATCGCTGGAGATAGTCTCCTCGCCAAACCAAAGTACGTCGCTTTCGGTCAGCATCCCATGGAGGTGATTCGTGAAAATCGTCTTGGCCGATGATCACCATCTTGTACGTGCGGGAATTCGTTCTTTGCTCGAGAAGATGAGCGATGTGCAGGTTGTCGGGGAGGCGGGAGATGGGCGCGAGGCACTCGAGCTGATCGAACGGCTGCTTCCGGACGTTGCACTGCTCGACATTTCGATGCCGGGCCTGAATGGAATCGAAGTCGCCTCCCGCGTCACAAAGACCAACGCCAAGACGCGGGTGATCATCCTTTCGATGCACGCCGAACAGGGGTACGTGGCGCAAGCGCTGCGTGCGGGTGTTGCCGGCTACCTACTCAAAGACGCGGTGGCGGCGGAGTTGCGATTGGCACTGACCGCCGCAGGGCAAGGCAAGACGTACTTGAGCCCCGCCATTTCCTCGAAGGTCGTCGAAGGATATCTTTCTGGCGACACGCAGGGCGAAGATCCGCTCGCGGTTCTGTCAGAACGACAGCGCGATGTGCTGCAACTGATCGCGGAAGGACGTTCAACCAAGGAGATCGCATCCGATTTGAAGCTGAGTGTGAAGACGGTCGAGTGGCATCGATCGGTGCTAATGGAGCGGCTCGACATCCACGACGTCGCCGGCCTGGTGCGATTTGCGATTCGTGTCGGGCTCGTGAATCCGTAGCTGTAGTTGAGCGTCGCGCTTGCCGACGTGATGCGTGAGGGAGCCAATCGGCTGCGGACGATTGATGGGAGCGAGGAAGTAGTCAACTTTGAGCGACTGCCGGGACGCGACGGTCCATTCGAGCAAGTCGACTTCGAGCGCGCGACACAGCGCTTGGCCTCTGCGGCGCTAGCGTCAACATAATCACTAGGGCTTTATGGGGGCCCGTTGAGGTGTGGCGTTGGTGTTTGATGTGCGGGAGAATCGGCCGCTCAGCTCGTAGGGGCGACGGTAGTCACCACTCCAAACGCCAGCCAGCCTGGAAAACAAGCCAGGCGAGATCGGAGTCGAACATGATTCGTCGACACTGGATGGAGATAACTGTTATCGCCGCGATTCTGCCGTTCCTCGCTTGTGCGGTACTGTTTAGCGACAACGGCGTCGCGCTCGCCGACGCGATCAGGGAGGGAGCAGATCGACTCCGGACGAGCGAAAGGACCGAGGAGTTGGTCCTCTTCAAACGGCTGCCGGGTAGCAGTGGGCCTTTCGATGTACAGGCAGGCGCGTGGTCGAAGGACACCCCAAACCCGTATCTCTCGGTGAGCGGCGCGCGCGGTGGCGGGACAACTTCCCACCTGCGTTACGTCGAGGTTCCTAACGCGTTGAGCATCCACAAGGAAGGTGGGAGCGTGACCGTCGTCTTGCGCAAGCGGGGGAACGCGATCGAACTCGCTGAGTTCCGCTGAGCTGAACCACGGTTGGTTTCGGACTTGTGATCTTCTCGTCCCGCGTGCGCACGACTCAAGGGCACGGCCCGAGCTGTTGCGGGCGGCACGACCCGATGTCGGGAGTTCGTTCGACACCGCTGCTCAACTTCCCATACGAGCCTTCAACTCCGGACGCGGTGGCGACCACAAGGTAGAAGCGCTGCGACAGTGATGGCGTGATCGTCGCGTGGGTCATGCCACCCGTGCTGCACGCGATGGCGACTTTGCTGTTGGGAGTGCCGAGCACCCCTTCGTAGATCTCGTAGTCATCGGCGCGACCGCACGCTGACGACCATGTCAGGTCGAGAGCGATGCCATTGAGGTTCTTGGCAATGGTCAGCGGCGATCCCGGCACACCTCGATCGCCCGGGATCCGACCGGCACCAGGAGCAGTTCCGCCCGATGCAATACCCGATGCGTAGATGTCCACGGACTCCACCGAACCACCGGACTCGTTGCGGTTGTCGGTGAAGCTGGCGATCAGGCTGTTCATCACGATGTCCAGTCCGTTGTAGTCGCCAAACTCGAAGACGTCTTGAATCATCGGCGATGTCGTGGTGGTGACGCGGCTCGGCGTCGACCAGGTCTGCGCGCCATCGGCGGAGTAGCTGTAGTAGATGTCGACGCCGGTTCGGTTCACCGAGTTGCGCGTGTCGTAGTAGACCACGTGCACCGTTCCGTCGGGGCCAACCGCCAAGAACGGGTTCCAACGATCGACGGTTGTCACATCGCTCGTGGCATGCGGCGTGGTAACCAGCCAACTGGTTCCTCCGTTTCGCGAGTAGGCGACACGAACGCGGGAATGATTCGCCGTTGCCGTGCTGGAGACCGGGGCCGTCGTATCGGACCATGCGACGTAGACGCTGTCGGCGAACGAGCCGTTGGTAAGGTCCGTGTCGGCGGAGGCATAGACACTCACTTCACGGATCTCTTGAGACGGAATCGGGTAGCTGTACGCTGCCTCGGTTGCGGCCACGACGCTGGAAGGGCTGAAAGTCACGCCGCCGTCGCTCGACTTCTTCAATCGAATCGTGCGGCTATTGAACGCCGGCCAGACGTAGTAGATCTGGCCGCTTCTGTTGGTGGTGATGTCGCCACCGATACCGAGTTCGGCTGTGTCGGACGAGAAGCGAAGCCCTCTCCAGGAATTGCCGAAATCTAGGGAGCGCGCGAACTGCAGAACATTGGTCTCGTGGTAGGCCAAGTAGACGCGGTCTTTGTACGGAGAGCCTGCATACCGATCGACGTGGATGAACTCTCGGTCGGCCGCTTGCGAGACGGTGCGCCGCGGAATGTTGGGCGTGTCGGTTTCCAAACTGCTCCATGTCCGGCCGCCGTCCCCAGAGCGATAGAAGAACAGGTCGCACCTGAAGAAAGCGCAGTAGCCGAGTGCGGTTGCGTACGCGTATTGCCCGTTTGCAGACCATGCGACCGACGGATCGCAACAGGTGACGCCTAGCGGCAGCTCGGTCTGCGTCCACGACTGGCCGCCGTTGGTCGAGTAATGCATGCGCACTTGATCGAGCGGTCCGATCGAACCGGCCACGAGTTTGTTGGGGTCGGTCGGGTGGATGGCGATCGCCGACTCACTCGCCTTGGTCGGGCCGGTGACCCGCACATCGCCGGAGACGAAGTCTGCTTGCTGTTCGGTGGCCGGCTCGTCAGCAACGTCTTTGTCAAGATCGATGTAGTAGCGACCGTCACGTCGGGTCAGGCTGAAATAGTGATGGCCGTTGATCAGGTAGCCGCCGGCCTGTTGGCGGAACAGATTCAGCGCATACAGCGGATAGTGCGCGGCAGAGTCTCGCGACAGTTCCGGTAGCGCACGCCGTATAGCAATCCTGAAGTACACCGGAAGCGGTTCTCGGATCGCTGCTTCGTTTGCGCCGAGGATCGCAAGATCGCTCGCCCTCAGTTGATAGTTCCGATCGTCCCACGGGCCGAAGGCAACGAGTGACGCATAGTCCAGGGTTCCGTCCACGCCGCGACTTTGGTCGATCGCCACAGCGCTCTTCAGATCGACGTAGGTCTGGGCCACTGCGCTCGGCGCCATGAGTGATGCGCACAACAGTGACAAGGTAAGCAAGCGCTGATGCATCGGATCAGCCTCCGATCACTGTCGTTGCCCGTCCATCGCCATAACGAGACCCGCGTTCATGGCGATGGGATCGATTGCGCGTCGGACGGGCGCGGCCCGATCCGCTGCGCATACTCGTGCAACGCCGGATCGAGTTGTTGCGTGAGGGTCGATTTGTCGATGCAAGCGTCGGCGCCTGCGAGCTGCGCCTCGCGTCGTACCGCCAAGTAATCGAATAGCACGAGGATCACCACGAGCGGCGGTTTCACGCCGCGCTTGATGCGGCGAGTGGTTTCGAATCCGTCGATGTCGGAGAGTGTGACATCGACCAACACGAGATCGATTCGCCCCGCGGCGACAATCGAGACCGCTTCATCGCCGGACTCCACGCAAACAACCGAGCCGACTCGCGGGTGTTGCTCGAGCCAGTTACGCGCGATCGCCATGAACTCACTGCCTCGCCCGGCGAGCAGGATGCGGAGCGTGGCGTTGGCAGAATCCATTCCGTCCCCTGCTTCCATCGTGGACATGGCGCGTGCCGCCTCGTCTGTTTGCGGAATGAATAGAGAAATTGAAGCGACATCGGTGGCACGAGAATGCCGCCGATGTCGCTCACACACTCTGAATCACTTACGGAAGGGTGACTTTGTATGCTTCCCAGTTGCCATCTGGATTGCGGCCAGTCCCGACAATGATCTTGCCGTCGCTCGATACCGCCGCCGCGTTCCACAGGTCCCACTTGGTGCAAGGCTGAGCTGCGCCGCGCTGTGAGCTGCAGAGCTTCGCCTTGGTAACTGGGTCGGTGTTCCTGCGCACATAGTCCTGAATCGCGCTGATTCCGACACCCTTGATCCACATGAACGCCCACTGCTCGCCAAGGTTGAACAGTGTGTCGACGCCGACGACCAGGCGGCCATCGTCGCTCACGTCGGTGGCGTAGTGCTGACCATCGACGATGTCGCCGCGGAGCCCCTTGATGGTGCCAAGCGGAACGACGCCGCTCGCTGCGGTCCAGATCCAAGGCTCGAAGATCTTGGCTCTGGACGAAATCGAATTCTCCCCGTATCCGCCGCCGACGATCGCGGAGCCGTCGGAATTGATACCGGTTGCTTCACCTGCGCCGACGGGGCCGCCATCTGGGGTGAACCATGCGGGAGGACCGCCATCGGTCCAACGTGCACCGAGCCGGCTGCCAAACGAGGAGTCACTCCAGCCAGCGATCACGTTTCCATCGGCCGACACGACGTTCGCGCGGCTCGAGCGATTGCTGACGATCGAACCAAGGTCGACCATTCCGCCAGCCTCGGTCCAAGAGAACCCGTGCGCACCGCTGCACTCTGGGCCAACCCAAGCCAGACCAACGACCTTCGACCCGTCCCCGGACACGTCGTATGCGCTGGTGAGACTGTTGCCGCAGGGGACCGATCCAGGCAACCCGCCGAGCGGGCGCCACTGGTCGCCACCGAGCCAGATCGCAGCCTCGGCCCGGAATCCGAGCTGTCCATCGTCCACGGCCACATCACCAACCACGGTGGAGCCGTCGTTGGAGAGCGCTGTGACGTTCCCGCCTCCTGGTGGGAAACCGATCTGCTGCATGCCGCCGGTGGAAGTCCAGATCTTGTCGCGATACAGGATCGTGTTCCCATCGCCTGACATGTCGACGACACAGAACGTCGGGAAGAAGGCCGGCCCGCAGGTCACGCCGAGCGACGTGAACTCGGCAGCCTGTGCGACGGGGCTTGCGATCCCGATCATGAAGACCGCTGCAAGCGCAACCAGGCAGATTGAAACTGACTTTTTCAACATGATTTTCTCCTCGGTAGCTGCACGTGAAGTCACGGCGAGTGCTGTGGTGAAGAACAAGTCCTTTTGACTGCTTTCGTGCGGTGACTCTACGCCGCAACCATTACGGGCCAATCAGGCGATTCCCGGTTTGGGCCAAGGAAATCCCTGGAAGAAGCCGAGGCCGATCGGTGAGGAATATCGGGCAGGCACTGTGAACGTCGCGGGCCGCTAGTCGATCAGACCGGCCCGCTCCGTTGCCTCGCGCCATCGCCTCTGCAGGAACTTCAGCTCCGATTCGTTGCGACAGATCGCAATCGCCTCGGCGTAGGCCTCGGCAGCATGGCGATAGCGACCGCTCCGCCACAACAGCCCGGCGCGCGCGGCAGGCAGCAGGTGATAGTCGCGCAACTGTCCGCTGCGTTCGATCTGTTCGATCTGTTCCAATCCCTTGTCGAGACTGTCAGCCATCGCAATGGCGACAGCACGATTCAGGGCAACCACGGGCGATGGGAACAGTCGATATCGCAGTTCATAGAGCGCGGCGATTCTGCTCCACGGCGTTTCCTGAGCGTTGCCGGCGCGGGCGTGCAGCGCGGCGATCGCCGCTTCCAGCGTCAGATCGCTCTCGCCTCCTTCGCGCACCAGCCGATCGGTGAGCTCGATCCCTTCTCTGATCTGCGCCGCGTCCCATAGAGTGCGATCTTGCTCCTCGAGCAATACCGGTTCGCCGTCGGCAGCAACGCGGGCCGCACGACGTGCATGGTGCAAGAGCATCAGCGCCAAAAGAGCACGCGGTCGTTCGGCTTGCGGTAGCTCGGCCACCAACACGCGTGTCAAACGAATCGCTTCGTCGGCCAGGTCGGTGCGCAACAGCGACGGCCCAACCGATGCCGCATACCCTTCGTTGAAGATCAGGTACAAAACAGAGATCACGGCGCCGAGTCGTTCTGCTAGATGCTCACGAGTCGGCACCAGGTAGGGAATTCGCGCGCTGCGAATCTTTCGCTTGGCGCGCACCAAGCGTTGCGCCATCGTCTTGGGATCGACCAGGAAAGCGCGCGCAATCTCTTCGGTGGTCAAGCCCGAGAGCGTGCGCAGCGTTAGCGCAATCTGCGCTTCGGGGGCGAGCGATGGGTGGCAACAGGTGAAGATCAGGCGGAGCCGATCGTCATCGACAGGCGCGATTGGCAGGTCGTTGTCTTGCACGATCTCGACCTCAGGCGCAGCGCCGACCGCAGGGACATGTGCGGTCCACCACGCGGTCTCGCGCGCATCGCGCCGGCGCGCCGCCTTGCGGGCGTCGAGCAATTTGTGTCGCGCGGTTGCAATCAGCCACGCGGATGGGTTGGCCGGCACCGACTCACTCGACCAGTTTTGCCAGGCGATCACGCACGCTTCCTGCAGCGCGTTTTCGGCGTCGTCGAAATCGCCGCTGAGGCGAATCAACGTGGCGAGCGATCGGCCCCACGCGTCGCGAATGATCTGTTCGAGGTGAGTCTGCATCGCCGCCGGCGGAACTATACCGCCGGCGGCGTAGCAGCCGTTCGTTGCAATCACGGCGAGTCGGGCGACGGCGTGTCCATGATCGGGCGGATCTCGATCGAGCCGATGCGCGCCGAAGGAATTCGGCCGGCGATCGAGAGCGCTTGGTCCAGGTCGGGCGCTTCGATCAGGTAGTAGCCGCCGAGCTGCTCTCGCGTCTCGGCGAACGGACCGTCGGTGATGACCGGCCGACCATCGCGAACTCGCACCGTCGTCGCGGTGGCTGTCGGTTGCAGCGCGTCACCGCCGCGGTAGTGGCCGCTGGCCACGATGCTCTTGGTGAACTCCATGTACTCACCGAACATCGCCTGCTGTTCGGCTTCCGGCATCTGCTCCCAGGTCGCTTCGTTGTCGTAGATCAACAGTAGGTACCGCATCGATCCTCCAGGAAGCCGCT
>CAZAHQ010000058.1:0-12272 GCA_964484415.1 uncultured Acidobacteriota bacterium
ATCAGCAAGTAGCCTCGGGTGGGTGATCCGTTCCGCAATTCTTGCAAGAGGCGCAGAGCCTTTCCGAGCCTGCATTTGCTCGTAGCGCGGACCTGCGATGCAGCCCGACAGACTTGTTCGAGCGGTGAGTTCGATCATCCGGCTCAGCTTGAGACGCGCTTTGTGACTTCTATCACGTCTATCTCTCCCTGTAGCGCGCGCTCTTCGGTGCGATTCACTCGACGAGCCACCGCAGCATCAAGCAAGGTGCATGTGAATTGACATCTCTCAATTGTTCTGTCGCATCAGGGCGTAGTACAAGTTGCGCATCACTTCTGAAGCGGCGTTCTCTGCCCGAGGTCGTCGCACGGCAGCAACGGGGCCAGCAGCGGCTGAGCCCGAACCCGCACACTCGACAAACCAAGCCCAGCGCTGAGCACACAGGTGCTACGGCGGAGGAGTATCCATGCTCGCCAAACTCAGACCCGTAGCGATCGTCGCGATTGCAATTGTTGCCAGCATCGTTGTCGTGTCGTGGATCCCCGATTCTTGGGCCTACGACAAATACTCCACCAACAGGACGTCCGATGGATGCGCCGCCTGTCACGGCGGGTTCCGCACCAGTGGCTACGTCTCGAAGGTCGATGGGCAGCCGTGGAACAGCAACCTGCACGATGTGCATCGCAACACGATGCTCAGCGGCGAATGCTCAGCCTGTCACGCCTCGGCTCGCTTCCCTGTCGATCTGGGCAGCGCTCCCGGTGCCAACGGCCTCGCCGGTTACTCCTGTTCCGGATGTCATGGCCGCTCGCAAGACGGTACCGGCGCGGGCACCACTGGATTCGGCGCGGGGCTGCGGCAGCGGCACTGGCGCGGCGGCGTGACGACATGTGTGTCGTGTCACTCCGACAGCAATCCCGCCAACAAGACGGTCGTTGCCGAGAAGATTCTTCCTCCGTTCTTCGCCAACCCCGGCACCGGCCATCCAAACATCCCCGACAACCCTTGCAACCCGTCACCAGCCTTCCGAGAGAATTTCGCGGCCTCGACGCTGGGCCTGGACAATGACGGCAACGGGACGTTCGATGCCGCCGATCCATCGTGCAGTCTTGCAACGCCGACGCCTGGCGAAACATCAGGGGCAGCGCTCAGCCAACTGAGAGTGACCAGCCACAATGCCTCGACCCGACAGATGACGCTGTCGTATGGTGTCGCCTGCCAGACCACCGACAACACGATCTACTACGGGCCGCTGGACCAGGTCTCGACCTACAACTACACCGGCCAACAGTGCGGCATCGGTGTCAGCGGCACTTATGTCTGGAACTACCCCGCTTCCCCACCGTCGTTCTTCTTCCTGATCGTCGGCCGCGACTCCGCCGCCGCGGGCTCCTACGGCAAGAAGAGCAACGGTACCCCACGCCCCCCCTCCACCACCAACACCACCTGCCCCCGCGCCCAAAACCTCTCGCAAGCCTGCAACTAATTCGGGGACGTCTCACCTATTTCGACTTCGGGCGCCGCACGCGAGATCTTGCGTGCGGCTCCACGTTTCGCCGATCGGCGCTGACATAGGTTTCGTCTATCCGAAGTTGTCAAACTATCAATTTCTCGATGAGTTACTCCTGTCGTACCGTAACCGTGGCTCGATCGCGGGCGAATCACCGTTTCACCACGGAACGACACGGAGGACCCCACCGATGGACGGCGTCAGCAGGCTGTTGGATAACAACCGAGCTTGGGCCATGGCGCGGCGGCGCCAAGAGCCGGACTGCTTCTGGGCATTGAGCGGCACACAGAGCCCGCGCTACATGTGGATCGGTTGTGCCGACAGTCGCGTCCCCGAAACCCAGATCACCGGCCTCGGCCCCGGCGAGATGTTCGTTCACCGCAACATCGCGAATCAGGTTCAGCTCAACGATCCCAACTTGGCGGCCGCTCTGGAGTTCGCCGTCGATGTGTTGTCGGTCGAACACGTGATCGTGTGCGGCCACACACAGTGCATGGGCGTTCAAGCCACGCTCGATAGGAACGCACCCGGGTGCGTGGAACGTTGGCTCGAGCCGTTGGCCGAATTGGCGGCGACGCATCGCGCCGAACTCAAGAGTCGTACACGCACGGGACAAGTTCACAGATTGGCCGAAATCAATGTCGCACGCGGCGTCCAGCACCTGGTCGAAAGCGAGACCGTTCAACGCGCGTGGCGGTTCGGCCGCCCCTTGCAAGTCCACGGATGGATCTACGGAATCGAGGACGGCCTGCTTCGCACACTGGGGGTCAGCAGCGATGGGCGCGACCAGGATCGATTTCTGATGCAGGTCTTGCATGCATAGCGCGCAACGCAAGCAGTCGGGGCTGACCACCGTTGGAATCATCGGCGGCGGGCAGTTGGCCCGCATGATGGCGCAGAAGGCACACAAACTTGGCTTGCGGGTCGTGATCCTGGACCCCGACCCCCACGCTCCGGCCGGAGAGCTGGCCTCCCGACATGTCGTCGCACCACGGAGCGATCCCCAGGCGCTGCGAGAACTCGGTTCTTTGAGCGATGTGATCACCTTCGAAATCGAGCACGTCGATGTCGACCTGTTGGCGCAGTTGTCGCAGGAAGGACTCTGTTTCCGCCCTGGTATCCCCGTGATGCGTTTGGTGCAGGACAAGCTGCTGCAAAAGCAGACTCTCCAGCGCGCCGGATTGCCCACGCCACAGTTCTCTGACACGGCCCACGGGTGGTCGCTACCGTGGGTGCAGAAAGCGCGACGCGGCGGATACGATGGCCGCGGTGTTCGGGTCGTGCGACGGGCCGACGAGATCGAAAGAGACAGCGCAGGCGTCACCTATGTCGAGCAGTTGGTAGAAATCGAGAAAGAACTAGCGGTAATCGTGGTGCGCGGAGTCAATGGTGAACACCGCACCTATCCTGTGGTCGAGATGGAGTTCGATCCCGCCGGTCATCTCCTCGACACGCTGGTTTCTCCGGCCTCGATCGATCCAGCGCTCGCATCACACTGCCGCGAACTCGCTGTCGCCACGGCAGAGGCTCTCGATGCGGTGGGTATCTTGGCGGTCGAGATGTTTCTGACCCGCGCGGGTGAGGTCTTGATCAATGAGGTCGCACCACGGCCGCACAATTCAGGACACTTCACGATCGAAGCGTGTGTGACCTGTCAGTTCGAGCAGCATCTGCGTGCGGTGATGGGCCTGCCGTTGGGCGACACCGATCAACTCCGGCCCGCGGCGATGATCAATGTCTTGGGTCAGGACGGGCGTGGCCTCGCACAACTGGACGGACTGCATGACGCACTCGCCGTGCCCGGCGCGTCGGTGCATATCTACGGCAAGCGCGAGGCCTGGCCACGACGAAAAATGGGGCACGCCACCGTGCTGGCCCCAACGATTCACGAGGCTAGAGAGCGAGCGAGGGCCGTGCGCGACAGGTTGTCAGTCTCAGGAGTGAAAGCATGAACGAAGCGCAACCATTGGTGGGGATCGTGGTCGGCAGTGAGTCCGACCTGCCTGTGATTCGCAAGGCCGAGACGATCCTCAAACAACTCGATGTTCCGCTGGAGCTCTCGATCGTTTCCGCGCACCGCACTCCCCGGCGGTTGTTCGAGTACGCGCAGTCGGCGCATCGGCGTGGACTGAAACTGATCATTGCGGGCGCCGGCGGCGCGGCGCATCTGCCTGGCATGGTCGCAGCGCTGACGCCGCTGCCGGTCATCGGCGTGCCGATCAATGCCACAGCACTTACGGGACTCGACTCGCTGCTGTCGATCGTTCAGATGCCCCGCGGCGTGCCGGTCGCGACGGTCGCCATCGATGGTGGCTTCAACGCAGGGCTGCTTGCCGCCCAGATGCTCGCCAGTCACGATCCTGAACTGCTCGAACGGGTGATCGAATGGCGGCGGCAACAGGAGCAGGATGTGATCCGCCGCTCGCAGGCGTTGGAAAACGGAGCGAGCCAACCGATTCCTGCCGAATCGCACCAAGGTCTGTGACTCTATTTCCCTCGACGAAGCGTGTGCCGGTATCGAGCCAAGCCGACCCGGCTTGATGAGCCAGCCTTCGCGACACGACCTTCGCCCGGCCGGATACCGAACCGGATCGGCCCAGCACCACAGCGCTCGCGCGTAACCAACCTCAAGCCAGCCGACTCGTGAGCAGTGCTAGAGTTTTGCCCTGACCAGGGAATCGTGTCACGCAATCGCCTGGTCCGATTGCGAATCGTTCTGTGGCGGGGGCGTCGATGAAACCGATTCTGACACTCGCAATTCTCTCGATTTCGTTCACCACTGTCTTCGCTAGCAAGCCCACCGCTCTGGAAGTAGGTCCGGGGCCCATCGAGATTTCTGCCGAGGAAAGAGCGCAGCAATCCGATTCGGAGCACGGCATCGAGCACGCCGTCATTTTCCTAGAAGAGACCGACCGAAACGAGAACGTTGGTGCGGCGGCCACCATCCAGTTCTATCACATGCGCGCCAAAGTGCTTTCCCCCGACGGTCGTGACATCGCCAACGTCACCATCCCGTTCAAGCGTGAGGAACTCAAACGGTGGTGGGGCAAGGTGCTGCTCCCCGATGGAAAGGTGCTCGATCTGCCGATCACTCGACTCGACGATCAAAGCCTCGTCGAGCGGAAGGGACGCCGCTTGGCGTCGATCAGCAAAGCGGTGCTGCCGGGCGTGGTCCCAGGAGCGGTGATCGACTATGGATACGAAGCGCGTAGCCCACTCAACTTCGGTAGCCCCCCCATCGACCTTCAGCGTGCCTACCTCATCAAGCGCTTTCGTTATCGCTGGGAGCCACGCAATGTGGGGTCGATCGCCGCTTCCTTTGCTCTTACCAATGGCGCGAAGCCGTTGCCGTTGCATTCCACGGTCAAGAATGGGTCGGTGGTGCTGGAGGGCGAGAACCTATCGCCTCTGATCGAAGAGCCGTACTCCCCGCCCGAATGGGAGATCAGCGGAAAACTGTTGCTGTACTACAGCGTCCTTTCGGGAGAGGACTCGAAGGAGTACTGGAGGGTCATCGGGAAGAATTTCGACGAGCTGGTCACCTCCTCGACACGAAAACAGTCGGTTTGGAAAAACGCGCTCGGGCAGATCCCATTGCCAGCGAACGCCGACTTGCTTCGAAAGTTGCGTGCGGTCTACGACTGGCTCGGCTACAACATCACGAACAGTTCACTGCAGAGCAACGAAGAGGAGGAACTTGCCGACGAATCGGATGGCGAGATTCGACGGACCACCTCTGAGATACTGGAACAGCGCAAGGCCTCCAGTTTTGAGTTCGCCACTCTGTTCATCGGGTTCGCGCGCTTTCTGGGAGCGGATGCGAAGCTGGTGATGTCGGTCGACCGTCGCCGGCAGTACTGGATGCGCGACTATATGTCGACAGGTCAATTCTCCGCTTTCCTGGTTGGACTCACGCTTCCAGGTCAGGCTGCCGACAAGCCGATCATCGTTGCTGCGGGCTCCGGCCTGCCGTTTGGAGAGGTGCCTTGGTACTACACCGGGGTCTCCGGCGCTGCAATGACCGCGCTCGGTGCGGTGCCTGTCCAGGTTCTTCCAGCCAACGCCGATCGAAATGTCTCGTCTACGAAGGCCACGCTGACGTTCTCCGAAGAGGACCAGTCGATGCACGCGGCTTGGAAAAGAACTGCAACGGGCCAGGCTGGCATGGATGAGCGCAGGTACCTCCGGTCGCTTGCCCCCGACGAACGTGAGAAACGCTCCGCAGAGATCTGCGGCGAGTCCGGGCAGATCGAGGTTGAAACACACGAGACTCCGAGGCTCGATGAACCTGCCGCTCCACTGCAACTCGAGTGCGATGCGGTGGCCTCGGATGTAGGACCCACTGAGGAGATCGATTCGTATCACTTCGACTGGACCGGAGCGTGGATCGAGCCGCTGCCCACGATCTCGGAGGAGCATCGTGTCCACCCAGTGATCTTCCCCTATCCAAGAACCGATTCGGCAGAAGTCACGATCAATGCTCCACCAGGGTTCGTGCCCGAGACGGGTTTGAAACCCAGCGTGATCACGTCGCAGTTCGGTCGATACGAGCGAAACGTGTCCATCGCCGGCAACACGGTGGTGATCAACCGCACGCTGGTTCTCACGCCGCTGATCGTGAACACCGCCGCCTACCCGGAGCTGCTCGAGTTCCTTCGACAGGCGCGCAAGCATGATGCCGAGCGCGTGGTGTTTTCACGCAGCGCGACGAAGGCCAACGAATGACGCGCCCCCGATTCGCCTCACCGACGCGACTTGCCGCGCTGCTCGTCACGCTAGCCTGCGCAAGTCACTCTTCGGAGGCACGACTCCCAGCCTGGGCCGACGCGATCGCCGAGCAAGCCCCAGCCATACCCGAGGGTGTATCGAAGCTCCCCTCGCGTGTCCTGCTGCATGAACGCACGATCGTTGTCGGTACCGACGGCGTGATGAAGGAATCGTTGCACATCGCCAACCAGTCGTTGTCACAGTCGAACGATCGGGCGGGGCTCGAGGCGCAGTGGTTCTCGCGCAACACCAAGATCAAGACGTCCAAGGGCTGGCACCAACCGCCGAAGGGTGGCACCGAGAGAGCGTCCGCCTCCGACTCGGTGGACATTGCACTCAATAGCGCGTTCCTCTCCGACTCGAAGGCTCGAATCATGGCGTTCGACGAACTCAAGCGCGGGAGTTTGGTGTTTTTCGAATTCGAGATGATCACGCAGCCGTTCACTCTCGGATTCGATGAGAGTTTTCAAGCCGGCGTCAACATCGATCTGCAGCGGGTTAGTCTTTCGGTACCAGCCGGGTGGGACGTGATCTACGACTGGCTCGGCGCCGCAGGGACCGCGCCGACGGTGTCTGGCAATACCTATGTGTGGGAGCTGCGCGACATTGCCGCGCTGGACCTCGCCGATAGGTCGGCAGCCATGAGTGCCGATCGTGGGGCGCATCTAGTGGTGAGTATCGTTCCTCCCGACGGCTCCTCCCCAGTTCCCGGGTTTCGACGTTGGACTGACTTGGCCGCTTGGTACCAGACGAAGAGCGCCGGCCTGACAGCGATCGCCGCTCTTCCACCGAGCCTCAACGGCACATCCTCCGTTCCGCTGTCGATTCGTTGTGCCAACTACGTCCGGGATCAAGTGCGCTACGTCGCCAAGGAAGTGGGAATCGGCGGCTACATTCCTCGCCCAGCGAAAGAGACGAGCGAGACGTTGTGGGGCGACTGCAAAGACAAAGCGACCCTGCTCTCGGGACTCTTGGCGACTCAAGAGATCGAAAGCTATCCAATGCTTGTCAACGCCAGCGTGCATCACACTGTTTCCGAGATAGTCCCAGCGCTGTCGTCGTTCGATCACGTGGTCTCGGCGGTGCGGGTCGACGAAGCCCTCGCGCCCCTCGCGGACGGCTGGCCCGCGCTCTTTGATGTACCCGGACTCGGCCGCATGTTGCTGATCGATTCCACCGATGAGGTGAATCCGGTCGGATGGGTCTCGGCAGCGTTAGCAGGCAAACGCGCACTCTTGATCGCACCGCAGGCCTCCCAACTCGTGACCCTCCCGGGCCAGACCGCGAGCGCACATCGCGTCGAGCGTGAGTTGACCGTGACGCTGGATGCCGATGGCAGGGCCGCGTTTCATCGGGACACGCACTACTACGGTGACCCGGGAAGAGTCATCCGGAGGACCTGTCGCGAATCACCGAAGGAACGAGAAAAGTCGATTCTCAAGGGCGTGCGCGATGAGTGGGTCGAGGCCGTCCCTTCCGGCTACGAGGTCGAACTGGAGACGAAGGAAGGCGCAATGCGCGAGATCTTCGATTGGACGGTGAGCGAGTTACCGCAATCGGGCGGTCGGCGAATCGCGTCGGTCTTCGAAGGGGTACGAGCGTGGTTGCCCGCGGTGCCGCTGTCCAAGCGCAAGGTCGCCGTGGTTTTCGATCACCCGATGACCCTGAACTTCCGCGCTATCGTCAAGGGTGTTCCTAGCGGGTTCAGACCACCCGACGCCAAGAGCTTCGCTGGCGACGGATGGAGCGTAACGACCGAGTTCAATGTCAACGGTGAGGAGCTGAAGGCAACGTTGCAAGTCACACTCGAGAAGACAGCGTTCGAGGCGAGCGAGTTCGACAGTCTCAAGAAGTTTTACTCTGCGCTCACCGTGACCACTGCCGGTGTCTTCCTATAGTCGCTGCATCGCACACCGTCCGACGTACCCAGCGATTGGACCCGGCGCCACTCTCGCTAACGGGCAACCGATGTGTTCGGTTGAGTCTTCGACAACGCCTCGTCCAGCATTTTGATCAGCGTGTCACGATCGTAACTGTAGGCATGTCGCTCATTGAGCTGTGTCAGTTCTTCGATCGCCTTCTTGATCGTGATCTCGCCTTCCTGCTGATTCGGTACGACCATGTAGCGATGTTTGGGATTCGGTTCGAACAGCGCCAGCGACACCGCCTCGGCAACCTCGTCCGGCTCCTTGTAATTCGAACGGTCGGTCAGCCGCGAGGTGACCCCGGTACGCGCGGCGGCTGTCTTTCCGATCTCCGACTTGTAGTTGCCCGGCTCGATCAGGCTGACCTTGACACCCGCTGGCGCCATCTGCTGTTCGAGTGAATCACCGAACGCCTCGATCGCGTGCTTGCTCATGCTGTAAGCGCCGAGTTCGCGCCCCGAGAGAATCCCCGAGATCGACGAAATCGTGGTGATTCGCCCTTGCTCGGCGATGATCAGCGGCGCGAACGCCTTGGTAACACGGAACGGACCGTAGACGTTGACGTCCATCATCCAGTGGAAGTCCTCTTCCTTCGTGTCGGCGAACGTGCCGGTGATCGCCACACCGGCGTTGTTGACCAAGCCGTACAACCCTCGGCCCGCGTTGGTGATCGTCTCCACGGCCGCGGCGATATCGGCGGCACTGGTGACGTCCAAACGAACCGCTTGCACGTTCTTGATCGCGGACAGCGCCTGAAGGTCGGCCTCCTTGCGAGCACCGGCATAAACGAAGTAACCGTCTGCAGCGAGCTTCTCGGTGATCCTGCGACCGATGCCGGTGCTGGCGCCGGTGACCAAGACGGCCTTTGGAGTCGACCTCGCAGGCGCCGCGGTGGATGGCGATGCCGACGGCGTGGGAGTCACTTTGGACGGCGGGTCAGTACAACCGACGTGGATCACCAAGGTGACGACGCTGAGAAACAACGAGACGAAACGGCTCGGCTGCATGTCCGAATCTCCAAGAAAGTGCAGGAGTCTACCCTGGCCGATCGCGCTTCAACCACGAGAATCGGGCCCGATCACGCTCGAGTCCCTGTATCATGCGCGCGCTATGGACCGCCGCCTGTGAAAGTCCGCCGCACGCTCCATCCCGAAGATCTGCTCTCGCACTATCGCGTCGTAGGGCCGTTGGGCGCGGGAGGGATGGGTGAGGTTTACCTCGCGCAGGACCAAACGCTCGAACGCAACGTTGCGCTGAAAGTGTTGCCACCCGAACTGGTCGCCGACCAAGACCGCGTTCGTCGGTTCGTGTTGGAAGCCAAGTCGGCATCGTCGTTGAGTCATCCCAACATCGTGACGATCTACGAAATCGGTCAAGACGTTGTCCGCCCGGCGGACGCCACCACCGAGCGCGACTCTGCACCGGTGCAGTTCATCTCGATGGAACTGATCAGCGGCAAGACGCTCTCGACGTTGATTCACGATGACAAGACCGATCTGCGTACGCTCTTGGGCTACCTCGCTCAAGCCGCCGAAGGTCTTGCCAAGGCCCATTCGGCAGGAATCGTGCATCGCGATCTGAAGCCCGGAAACATCATGGTTTCCAACGACGGCTTCGCAAAGGTGCTCGATTTCGGGCTTGCCAAGCTCAGCGAACGGCGCGACGCCAACCCCGAGCAGACCAGTGCACCGACGATGGCGGAGGACGCCACCGGAGCCGGCGCAATTCTCGGAACCACCGGCTACATGTCGCCCGAACAGGTGCAGGGGAAGCCGGCCGATCATCGCTCGGACATCTTCTCGTTCGGATGCGTGCTGTACGAAGCGGCCACGCGTCAACGCCCCTTCATCGCCGAATCTGCCGTCGAGACGATGCACAAGATCCTGCACGACAAGCCGGTGCCGATCGAAGATCGCAACGCCAAAGCGCCCGCCGAGTTCCGACGACTCGTGCGGCGCTGTTTGGCCAAGAGTCCTGACCAGCGCTTGCAATCGATGAAGGACATTGCGCTCGAGTTGCGCGACATTGCAGAGGAGTGGGACTCGCTCTCGGCGTCTGGAACCTCGACCGGGTCCGGCAGTGGTACCCACGCCCAGCCCCTGATAGTCAAGCAGAAACCGTTGCTGGCGATCACTGCGGTTGTAGCGATCATAGCGATCGCCGCGATTGCGGTCGCTGTCTGGGCGGTGCGCCGTGGCGGACCCACCAGCGCAACGCAACCGTTCCAAACGATGCGGATGTCGATCAAGACCAACCGCGGCGATGTCACGGCCGCCGCACTCTCGTTAGACGGGCGTTACCTTGCGTATCTCACCGGCGAAGTTGGAATCAGCAGCGTCAGAGTGCGGCAGGTCGCGACCGGAGCCGATGTCGAGGTCGTCCCCTCGGAAGAGGGACTGCTCGAGGGGCTCTCGTTCACGCCCGACGGCAACTATCTGTTCTATCTCAGGCGCCGGCGCGACGCGCCCAGCTACCGAACGCTGATGCAAGTTCCCTCCTTGGGTGGACCGTCGCGCGAACGCGCCTTCGACGTCGATTCACGCGTGTCGTTCTCACCCGAGGGCAAGCGTGTTGTCTTCATTCGCGGCGTTCCTCAAGAAGGGCGCACGAATCTTGTGGTGCTCGATCTCGATTCAGCCAAGGAGCGGGTGCTGGCCGCAATCAAACAACCGCACACGGTGAACTCGGCGCCCGCGTGGTCTCCAGACGGGCAGCACATCGCCATCTTCGACTTGGAGTCGACGAGCGGACTCGTTTCAAGGCTCGCCGTGTTCGATCAAGAGAACGGCGATCGTACTGATGTCAGCGTCGCGCGCAATGTTCTTCCCGAAAGCTTGGCGTGGCTTGCGGATGGTTCCGGCCTGGTACAGTCCGCCGTGGATCTTTCGCGCTCGATCACGCGGCAGATCTCGTTGGTGACCTATCCCGACGGAATCGTCCGTCCCGTCACCAACGACCTCAACGAGTATTTTCATTTGACAACCTCGTCCGGCGAAGAAGCGATCGCCGCGGTCCGACAGAACCGACTTTCCAACCTGTGGCTAGCCGATCCCTCGGGTGGCGAAGCAGCCGCAATCACAAAGTACACGAGTACCGAAGACTCGCCGTCCCAGTCCGTCACCGTCGACGACGGATCGATCGTCTTCTCCGCAGCGCGCGACCGTTCCGTCCAACTCTGGTCGATCGGAGTGAAGGGAGGCGAGCCGCGACTACTCACCGACGGTGATTCGCTGACCATCAATCCGCGGCGCACGCCGGGTGGCCTCGTCTTTCAGCGCTACGACAGAAACAAAGGTCTGCACATCTGGCGCAGTGCGCCGGATGGGTCGGGTGCGCGGCTGCTTCTCCCGGATACGCCGGCCAACCTCGTCGATGTGGCACCCGACGGAAGCTTCTTCATCTTCGACAAGACCGATCTGGATGATGGCGAATGGGTCATGTCGATGGAGGGTGGGACGCCGCGCAGCCTTGGCGCCCGCTCCAACAACGCGTCGATTTCGCCGGACAGCTCGCGGATCTTGTTCAACGAACTGGAACCAAGTCCGGACGGTCTGATCCGGTCACTCCTGAAGATCGTCCCGGCCGGCGGTGGGCCGGAGGTGGCGCGCTTGCCTCGCCCCGTCAACGCCGGCCCACTCGAGTGGGGTGTCGACAACGCATCGCTGACCTTCGTCGACATCTCGGATCCGGCCTGGAATCTTCGGCGACTGGCCGTCGATGGACGCAAGAGCGAGCTGTTGACACGGTTCAGTGACGGCCGCTGTATGACGTTCGAATGGTCCCCGGACAGAAGCCATCTCGCCATCGCACGGCGCGTCGGATCCAGCTCCAATGTTTGGATCGTGAACGCGGATGGGTCCAAGCCGGTTCAAGTCACGCGTTTTGGCAACGACGAGATCTTCGCCCTCAGTTGGACCCAAGATGGCAAGAATGTCGTGGTCAACGCCGGCAAGTACAGCAGCGACGCTGTGATGATCACCAACTTCCGATAGCGTGACGAAGCCGGTGAGCGCGCACCCTCTTCAGCGTTCACTCACCACGGCATCCGGCTCAGATAGATGATGTAGAAGACGACCCAGAAGCCGAGCAGC
>CAZAHQ010000059.1:0-12093 GCA_964484415.1 uncultured Acidobacteriota bacterium
GTAGCTATGACGGCTTGCAGTTGTGTGAGGCACGCGCCCACGGGTACCTCGTCTTCGGTTGCGCACCATTCCGGCTGGATGGACCAAAGGGGGACGCACCGCACCGTGAGCCGCCGCTGCTCGAGGAGATCGATGGGATCGCGATGGGCCTGGATCAGCAGCCGATCGATGTACCGCAACCGATCGAGTGGCTTTGGCAACAGGAGGTCTTCCCGCTCTACCTGCAACTGCGCGACAAAGGAAGTCCGATCCCGGCAGGATTGGAGACGTTGATCGAAGCCGCACGCACCAAGGGCACAGCGGCGATCGAACGGCTCAAAGGGAAGTCGCGACTGTGGTATCTCACACAGCTCGGCCATCGCTTCGCTGCTGGACGCTCCGCCGCGCGGTTCTCGCGGGGCGCGGTGGGGGTTGCCGCGTTCTGGCCCGGTGCCGGCGACGAGCGGTTCGTGGTTGCCTTGACGGATCTTCCGGAACGAGATGGCCGCGCCACCGTTTTCGGCCGCATCGTGGACGGCTGGGACACATTGGATCGAATTGAGATGTTGCCAGTCGACAAGTCACACCGGACACTCACCGCTGTTTTTCTGAACGCCGTACAAATCGAGGGTTCTGCTCCTGGGGAGGGGTCGGGCTCAAACAAGGAACCGACGCGATGATCGCCACGCTCTTGCTTGCCGCTGCCTCGACGATTCACGCACCCGCCCCCGCGCGTGAGGCGGTGGTGGAACCCAGCACCTTGACCGTGTTCACGCCTCAGCCCGCGGTCGACGGGGGTGGCCGGCTGATACCCAATGTCTTCCCCAGTGCGTTGGAGTTGGCCAACAGTTCTTCGAGCCCGATCCATTGGCCCCAGGGCGGAACTCAGGACTTGACGTTCGTGACACCTCAATCGTCCACGGACGGCGGTGCGACGGATGCGTTCCCCGTGATCGACGTGAAATTCGACGCCGTGTTCGATGGCGGTGTCGCTCCGCCCGACGCTGTCCTTGCTGTCGGAAAGAACAGCTTGGTCGTGTTGATCAATTTGCAGGTAGCGATGTACGACAAGGCCGGCGTCTTGAAGTCTGGACCGTTTTCGCTCGCGTCGTTCTTCGGTTTCCCGGCGGGATTTGGCGGCGGCTTCGATCCACTGGCGGTCTACGACCCGTTCTCGGATCGTTTCGTGATCACCGCGTTGGCGGACAACGGTGGTGCCAACGATTCGCGCATCTTCGTGGCGTTCTCACAAACCGGCAACGCCGCGGGAGGTTGGAACAAGTACTCGATCGATGCCGATGCCGGCCAGACTGGGACGTGGATCGACTACGCATCGATCGGCATTGATCGCAATGCCGTGTACTTCACGGGAAACATGTTCCAGCGCTCCGGCGGCTATTCAAACGCCACGCTGTTTATCTATGACAAGGAAGATGGCTACGCGGGGCGGCCTCTGGACAACACACACATCATCAACGTCAGAACCGCAGGGGGCGCCACGACCTACCGGCTGCGACCAGCCTACGTGGGTGAGGTCGTGCCGGGTGACGAGTACTACTTGGCCTATACCGATTCGAACTTCGGCGATCGCCTCAGCCTGTGGCGCTTGACCGGAAACCGATTCGCCAGTCCCACGCTCACCGCCAGCGATGTCGCGCTGCCGGGAACCTACTTCCCGATCGGCAACGGGCGGCAACCCGGCAGTGGGGGTGGTGTCGCCACTCTCGGTACGAATGTGTGGAACGCGTACTACAGGAGCGGCGCGCTCTGGGTTTCACAAGCCGTCAACGGCAGCGCCGGAATCTCCGCTTGGATTCATCGAGTGCGCATGAGCAGCACACCAGCGGTTCGAGAGCAAACCTATCAGGTCGAGGAGTCGGGCAAGGACATCTATTTCCCCTACGTCATCCCGGACACCGAGGACAACGATTTTGCGGTGTTCTCGGCCTACTCCAGCACATCGATCTTCGCGACCGGTCGTTACATCAACGTCTCGGCCGCGGGCGCCACGCGTTACGCCGAGACGGTTGTCGCCGCAACGTTGCGCAACGATAGTGGCCGACACGGCGACTATTTTGCCGTGGGGCAGGATCCACTCGATCCGAATCGTTTGTGGTCGATCAACGGTTATATGAAGAACAGCACGTTCGCGGGCACGAACCGCGTCTCTTCGGTGCGATTCGAGGACGTCCCGGCACCTAGCAGCCCAGCTCCGGTGCCTGACGGAAAGTCGGTGTCAGGCCAGCAGGTCCGTGCGACCAAAGCGTCGGCAGGCCAGTTGACGGTGACGTACGACAATACCGCCTGCAACACGCCCGGACATCACATCGTCTGGTTCGATCTCGCGACGGTTTCGTCGTACACGCCCAAGCAGGTCACATGCGCGATCGGCAATTCCGGGACTTGGACCGGTGCCCCGGCCACGGGAAATGTCGGCTACTTGGTAGTCAGCGACGACCTTTCAACGACCGAGGGCTCGCACGGCCCGAACAGCAACGGCCAGGAACGCCCCTCGCAATCCAACGCCTGCGGCATCACACAGAAGTCGATCACCGGCACCTGCGGCCCCTGATACGGGGACGTTCTACCTATTTGCGTCGTTAGCGAAAACGTAGCGGTGAGTAGGGGCTGGGATCCACGGGCGGTTTCACGCCGCACACGAGTGCTGCAACGAGTTCCGCGCTCCCCGTGCTCATGCTCACACCCAGCATTCCGTGTCCGGCTGTGATCGTCACGTTTCGATAGCGCGGAGCGGCACCAATCACCGGCAGGTCATCCGGAGTCATCGGGCGCCATCCGTACCATTCGGTCTGCCGCCCACCATCGATCGACGTGTGCATGTACTCGCGCGCACCTCGGCGAATCGCGTCCAGCCGTGCGCGGTTGAGCGTGGAGTCATAACCTGCGAACTCCATCGTGCTGCCGATGCGTAGCTCCGACTCCCACGGAGTCACCGCGACGCTGCGCTCTTTGAAGATCAGCGGAGCTCGCGGCGCACCGACGGGCCGATCGATCGTGATCGAGTAACCCTTTCCCGGCTGAATCGGTAGCGTCACCCCGAGTTGTTTCACCAGGGCCGGCGTCCAGGCCCCGCCAGCGATGACCACGTTCCTCACCCTGAATTCACCATTCGAGGTGAGCGCCGATGAAATCTGTGTGGCATCGCCGACAAGCTCGACCAAACGGCAGTTCTCGTGGAATGTCACGCCTCGCGCCCGTAGCAGCGTCACCAGACCAGACACCAATTTGTCGGGACGCAGATGTGCATCGATCGGGTAGAAGCGTGCGCCGGTCATGCCGGGTCGGACCGCAGGCTCGCGGCGTGAGAGTTCAGCTCCGTCGAGCTTCTCGCACTCGATGCCCAACTCCAGCAGCAGCCGATCCTCGAGGTCGCCCGCCGCGAACGCCTGCGGCGTCTTGTACACGAAGTACAAACCTGCGTCGATCCACTCGCAGTCGACAGACTCTTTCGCGATCAACTCATCCAGACTACGGCGTGACAACGCCAACAACGCTTGCTTGGCCTTGGCCGTGCGACGCGCACGGTCGAGATTGCACGCGGCGAAGAACCTAAGACCCCACACCAACATCGAGGCGTCGAGGCGCGGCTTGATGTAGAACGGCGCATCGCCGTGCAACATCGACTTCAAGGTCTTGGCAGGCAGACCGGGCAGAGCCAACGGCAACGCGTGACTCGGTGTGATCAGCCCACAGTTGGCCCACGAGCTCCCGCGTCCGAGTTCTCCCTGGTCGATCACCGTCACCGCGCGACCGGCGCGAGACAGCGTCTCGGCACAGGTCAAACCGATCACCCCGCCGCCCACGATCAGCACATCCGCGTCGCGCTTCTCGGTGTTCACGGTCAGACCCTCCAAAACTCACGCTGCACCACCTTCGCTCGCTCCAGACCATCTCGGCCCGCCGCACTCGCTGGTGCATCGACCGGCACAGCAATCGCTTCCTCGCTGAGCACCGCAGCGCAGGCCCGAACGCTCTGTGCCAGTGCCTGAATGTGATACCCCCCCTCGAGCGTCAGGACCAATCGCCCGCCACACAAGCGATCAGCCAAGGACCTCACCACGCCGCACAGCGAAGCAAAGCCCGCGGTCGTGACGCGCATGTTTCCAAGTGGATCGTCGCGGTGCGCGTCGTAACCGGCAGAGATCAGGATCAGGTCCGGTTGGTACTGCTCGGCGATCGGACTGAGCAACTCGCTGTAGACAGCAGCGTAGTCGCCGTCACCGCAACCACCGGAGAGAGGTACGTTCACGGTGAATCCTCGCCCGTTGCCCCTACCGACCTCGTCTCTCGAGCCGGTCCCGGGATACAGCGGCCACTGGTGGGTGTTGAATACCAAGACTTGCTCGTCATCGTCGAAGGTGTGTTGCGTTCCGTTGCCGTGATGAACATCCCAGTCCACCACCAAAACCCTCTGCGCGGCCTCGTGCTGCAACGCTTGGACAGCCCCGACAGCAACGTTGTTGAACAAACAGAATCCCATGGCGCGATCGTACTCAGCGTGATGGCCCGGTGGCCGCACCAGCGCAAACGCTCTCGTCGACTCCCCCGCCATCACCGCGTGCACCGCATCGGCGACGGCCCCCGCCGCAAGGCGTGCCGCTGGAATGCTCCCCGGCGACACACGAGTGTCGGCGTCGAGTGTCGTAGAGCGGCCGGTCAGCGCGACCAATGAGCGGACGTAACCCGGGTCGTGAACCAACTCCAGTCGCTCTTCATCGATCGGAATCGGGTCGCGATGAACGACGTTCTGCAGCGGGTGCCGCTCGAATGCCTCCAAGATCGCCGAGAGTCGTTCGGGGCGCTCAGGATGTTGCGGACCCTGGTCGTGCTCCAGCATCGAGCGGTCCGAGAAGAGCGTGAGCGGAACTGGCATGGCGGGCATTGTAGGGGCGGCCGGTCAGCGAGCCGCCCCTTCGAGATCAAGACAACAAACCGGCCTGTTTCAGTACCTCGCGAAACTTCGGCCTCGCCCCGGTAAGCAATAGGCCAACCCGGAAGAGCCGGGCGCCGATCTTGATGCAGACCCAGGTTGCCACGACCATCAACAGTATTGCGCCCAGGATCTCCCACCAGTGGACGCCGTCGGGAGCCGCCGAGAGTCGCATCATCATCGTCTGACCCGCCGTGAATGGGATCCAACTCAGTACCTGGGCCATCGTACCGTTCGGCTTGCGTAGGATCAGCATCATGAAGATCATCGGCACCGCTGGGATCATGTTGAGTACCCAAGTCAGTTGCTGTGACTCGCGCATGTTGTTGCCCAGCGAACCGACGCCAACCATCAGAGAACCCAACAGCAGGTAGCCGGCAACAAAGAACGGTGGCGCGAGTGAGATCGCGAGCCACGGCACCGATACACCCCACTCAGCCAGCAGTCCGAAGAACAGCAAGCCTCCGACCGCCATCATGCCGAACCAAACCGCGATCTGAAGCAGGCCAGCGGCGCCCTGCCCCAGCAGCTTGCCCATCAAGATCTCCTCGGGATACGCGGAGCTGATCAGCACATCGACGACCTTGTTTTCTTTCTCGACCGCCACCGCTTGAAGCAGCGAACCACCCGTGAACAACACGGCGAACATGAACAGCATGCCAAACAGTATCGGCATCAGGAACTTCGCAACCTCTTCGAACTGACCGATCCGCTTGGCCGTCCCGTCGGCGGCGACTTTCCATTCATGGCGCTTGGATACCGGCTCTTTGAGCCGCGCCGCGATGTCGGGCGGCACGCGCTCAGCAAGCATCCGTTGCTGAAGTAACTCGCCGAACGGCCGGCCGCTTCCGCCGCTCATGACGTTCATATCTTTTTCCAACAGGTAGAAGTCGATCTCGCCCTTCTCTTTGTAATCTGCTGGGATGATGTAGTAGCCCTTGATCTCGTCGGAACTGAGCGCAGCCACGGCAGCAGCGACATCGGGAAAGGGGCGGAACACGCTATTCTCAACCGCCATCGCCGCTTCGACTTCCCGCTTGCGACCACTCAGCTCGAGCGCGGCCTTGGCCTCGGCCGGCAGCTCCGGAAGTGGTGCAGCGGTATCACCCGACAATCGCAGAATCCCAGGCAGGTCGACCACGCCGTACACCTTGGTTTTGCGCTCGTCCTGCCCCACGGTCCTGCCGATGAGCGAGATCAGCCCGATATACGCGGCGAGGATCAGTGGCATTCCGAAGGTCAAGATCAGGTAAGCCTTTCGCTTCACCGTCGACAGAAACTCGTAGGCGGTGACCGCCTTCACTTTGCGCCAGCGCGTCATCAGCCCCTCCCCTGGACTACCGTAATGAAAATGTCGTGCATCGGGGCTAAGACCTCTTCAAAGCGAGTGACGTGGACACCCGAGTTGACCAGAGACGTCAGTACCTGATTCGACTTCACACCGGCTTGCAGTTTCAGCCGATATGTCCCGTTCTCTTCGTGTATCGACTCGGCGACCCCAGGCAGTTCCGGAAGTTCCCCTTCGACCCCCACGCGAAGCTCGTTCTGGGAGTAACGACGTCGGACCTCGTTGACCTCACCGTAGATCATCAGTTCGCCCTTGCTGATCAGCGCGACCCGATCACACAGCGTCTCCACCATATCCATCTGGTGCGTCGAGAGGATGGTGGTCTTTCCATCGCGTTTGCGCTGCTTGATGACCTCTTGCACCAGATTGACGTTTACCGGATCAAGTCCGGAGAACGGCTCGTCGAGTACCGCCAGGTCGGGTTCGTGCAGCATCGAGGCCGCGACCTGGATCTTCTGACTCATACCCTTGGACAGGCGCTCGACGTTCCAGCTCGCCGTCTCCGCCAAGCCGACCCGATCGAGCCACTGTGCGCTGCGCTTGCGTGCCTCGAGCGTACTCAGCCCCTTGAGCGTACCGAAGTACGTCAAGACCTCGAGAGTCTTTTGTTTCTTGTAGAGCCCGCGCTCTTCGGGAAGGTAACCGACGCGATCGAGCTTCTCGCCATCAACCGGTCCGCCGAACAGCGACACGGTGCCGCGATCGGCACGGATGATGTCCATCAAGATTCGAATCAGCGTCGTCTTGCCTGCGCCGTTGGGTCCGAGCAGCCCGAAGATTTCACCCTCTTGCACGTCGAACGACACGTCTCGCACGGCGGGTCGATCACCGTAGCTTTTTTCGATGTTTTGGTAGCCCAACGCAACCACGTGCCACCTCCTCCGGCCGGGAATCTATGAGGATCCGCTTTGCCACCGCCCTGTCATCCGGCGAGCGGTCCGCGCGTCACCTTAGATGGCTCGCGATCGGAACCGGCCCCAGGCTCAGCGGTTCTGATGTTTGTTGAACATCTCGGGTGCCTCGGCTGGCCCTCCTTCCGGGATCTTTGCCAGCTTCGCCACGTAGTCGGTTTGGTGTGCCATGGCGCGAATCACGTTGATATCGTGAACCGACATCGTTCCGCGATGGAGAATGCGTCGCCAGCGACGCAGGATCGCTTCCGGATTCTGTGGGTTCAAATAGCCGATGCGATACCAAACGCGACGCAGGTGTTGAAACATCCCTTCGATCTGCTCGCTGCTGGCCGGTTCAGCCTCGTCATCGCGCGGTTCCTCGGACTCGCCGACAGCGCCTTGCTGCGCGCACATCAAGGTGTAGCCCACCACCGCCACGGCATGCGCCAGGTTCAACGACGGACAGGCATCATCCGATGGAATCGAGAGCACGCGATGACACAGGTCGAGTTCCGCGGTCGAGAGCCCGTGCGCTTCGCGACCGAACACCAGCGCAGTCTCGTGATTGCCCGACCATGGCCGCGCCTCGACCCAGATCTGCTCAGGTGCCTGCGGCGTTCCCCGGTATTTTCCACTGCGACGCGAGCAACCGATCACGTCGGCGCAGTCGACGATCGCGTCACCGAGGCTCGCGACGCGCACCGCCGCATCGAGGATCGGCGCCCCCTCCTCGCGCCCAAACCAACGTGCCTCGTCCGCTGTCGGGTCGGCGTCCCCTGCCACCAACACCAAACGAAACAGCCCGAAGTTGCGCATCGCGCGAGCGACCTGGCCCAGGTTGCCATCGTACTGAGGCTCGACCAGCACGACCCGCAACCTGGGGAATCTTCCCACCTCGCCGTTCATGCAAAGTCCGTCAGTTCGAGATTGGGGAAGAGGCCGTCCCGCTGTTCGCACAGCACGACGAACTCTTCGTCGAGTGGCCCTTCTGTGAGCATCTTCTCGAGGTGATGAAAACGCAGCACGTGCTCGCTAAAGCGACGCTTGGCGTAGTCCGTCGCTGTGCCGGTACTGATCAAGAATGTCCAATCGCTGCACTGTGCCAGCATCATTTCGCGAGCCATCTGCCGTAGCACCCGATCGACGAACGGCGCGCGTCCATACTGCTCTCGCAGCAACTGCTCGAAACGCGCGTTGATTCCGGCCAAGTGCGGCACGCACCAGTCGTTGCTGGCGCCGAGCCAGACCTCGAAGTAGCCGCCTGCACCCCAGGTAGAGGCGCCCAGTGCGACGACCGATTGCTCGGGCCACGCCTCGAGCACATCGGAAGGTGTCCGCGCCGAGAGCATGTCTTGGTCGTAGGCGAGTTTGCAGAACAGGTACTCCAAGAACCAAGGGCCCTCGAACCACCAGTGCCCGAACAGCTCGGCATCATAGGGGCAGACGATCACCGGCGGCTGACCTAGCTCGGCTGCCAACCGCTTGGCTTCGGCCACGCGTGCGCGCAAGAACAACGTCGCGTGTTCGTCGGCGCGTTTGCGCGCAACCTCGGGATCGTACGGCTCGCGCAGATCGGTCTTGCGATCGGTCACGCGATAGTACTTGAGCCCCGTGAACATCCGCGCGCCCGATGGGTCGATATACGGTCTGACGTAGTCCAGCGGGAGATCCCACCCGACATCGCGATAGAACTCGCGATACACCGCATCGCCTGGGAAACCAGCTTCGGCCGACCACACTTGGCGAGCCGGTTCGATATCGCGCGCGAACGCTGCTACGCCGTACTCGGTGTAGACGGGGGCGTGCACTCCAGCGCGTGGCCGCGGACGAGCGTGTTCGATTCCATGCGCATCGACGACGAACCAGCGAATGTCAGCCTCGGCCAAATACCGATCGACGCCAGGAGCATAGGCGCATTCCGGCAACCAGATGCCGCGTGGTGCTCGTCCGAACAATCGGGTGTGTTCTCGCACCGCTGTCCGAATCTGCCCGCGGACCAGTCCAGGGTGATCCATCAAGGTCGGCAACAACGGATGCGTCGCAGCGCACGTCGCTATTTCCAAAACACCTTCCGTTTCCAAGCGGGACAACTCAGCCAGGATGTCTCGACCGAGCGTCTCGCGGTACAACGTCAACAATCGGGTCAGCCGTTCGTGATAGAAGCGCACGACCGGCGAAAACTGAGCATCGTCTTCGGTGCGAACGATCTCCTTCTCGCAGAGTTCGACCAGGTGCACGAGATAGTTCTCGGCGCGCTTCTTCAGCAACGGATCGGCCAACATCGAGGCGACGGTCGGTGACACGTCGATCGCGATCCGCAGTGGAATTCCACTCTGTGTCAGGTTGCGAAACGTCTCGATCAGCGGAAGGTAGGTCTCCGTAATCGCTTCGAACAGCCAATGTTCCTCGAGAAAGAACGGGTACTCGGGGTGTCGCACCCAGGGGAGATGGGCGTGCAACACGATGACGAGCGCACCCCGCTCCATCTCAGGTCCGCTCGGGGCGCGGTTTTCCAAACCCACCACGCGGCGAGCTCATCGACTCCTGAGTGGGATTGCGGATCGGCTCGGGTGATCTCGAAGTCTCACCTGGAGGCACCGAAATCGGCTTCGTTGACCTCTCCTGAGACGGTCCTTTCGGCTCGCCAGGTCGGCCGCCGCGGGAGACCGGCGAGGGTAGGTTCTCGTACGGTCGCGAGGCTCGGGATGGGCTCCCGGCATCGAGCCGATGAGACGCTTGCACTGCGTCGTCACCGGCCTGAGAGCCGCGCGCTTCGGACGACTCGGAAGCGCCCCGATCCGAGCGCGGTGCGCTTTCTCCTGTTCGAGATGACATCGCGCCCCTTTGCCGAGAAGAGGCTGCGGCACCCTGTGTGTTCTCGATGCCGACGTCGGAACGTTGTGGCGGATGTTGCTCGTCGTCGCTACTCGGTTCCGGTTCCGGCTCGATCACGACTCGCGGTGCGGGCGCGACCCCTGCATCCCACTCCTTGCGAAAGGGACCGAGCCACGACTCCGGCGACGTCGAGCGCCGAGAGATACGAATCCGCTGGTGCAAACGCCAGCCAGGAGACTCCTGGCCACCAGTCCCGAACCCGGGGCGTGGCGGAGGCTCGGCTCGCAGCAGCGTCCGACGGTCGAGTTGAGCGGGAAGTCGTGCCGTCTCCTCGGCAGCGTCGGGGCCGGCTTCGGCCAGAGGCAGTTGCACGTAGTGCGAGCGCGCCACCGTTTCGAAGCGGCCGTCCCCAAGCGCAAACCCCACCGCGATCCGAACCGATGCTCCTGCGTTGGGTACCGCGATATGCCAGATGCCGGACCGTCGGGCGACAGGGATTTGCCGCAACACGTTTCCGCCCCCGTCGAGCAGCCGTACGGCGACCCGCTCCCACCCAAGCTCGTCGCCGCGTTCAGTCTGGTCGGTCGAGTTGATATCCCAAACTGCGATCACGTGGCGCGGATCACGGACCCAAGCGCTGCAATGCGTGAGTCCGTAGCCCGGAGGAAGCTCGCCCAAGGCCTCGCTGAGGATCCGCTGTTGTGGACCGAGATCGAAGCGCGCCTTGGCTGCCTGAATCTGGCCTCGACGACCTATCTGGGACGGGGGTGGGCCGGCCGATCCTGGGACCTCTGCCTCGCTCTCCGGTGGGTCGGTCGATGGCTCGGCCGATGTCGTGGTTGGCTCGGCCGATGTCGTGGTTGGCTCGACCAGAGCGGCGCTTGGCTCCTCGACCGGAATTTGAGGTGAAACGTCGCGCGGCACCGCGGACGATTCCACGATCGTCGGAACGCTCGGCGGGTCGACAGGCGGCGATGGCGTGTGAATCGCCGGCGGTGCAATCGCCGCATCCTGTCCGATCGTTGCCGCCTTCATCGCGTCGCGGCGGCCCTTGGTGCGCGAGGTGTCGCGTTTCATCGTGGTGAGCTTAGCGCGGATCGCCTCCGGGGTTTCTTGCCCGGAGAGAACTGTTCATTTGCCCAACCAGCGGCCCCAATCGATGCTGCCGCCGACCTGGATGCCGATGATCTCTCCATCGGCGCTGACCAAGTACGCGCTGGGTGTTTCCATCGCCATGATCTTTTTGCCTGCTTCCGCGGTCACATCGAGAAAGTGCGTGTTCCACGGATAGTCTTTGACGAACGCCGCCGCCTCTTGCCGCATCGAGTCGACATCGCCGCGGGAGATGTCGACGATCTGCAGGTCATCAGGTTTGGTTTTGGAGTACCAGTCCTTGAGCTTCGGAAGTGCTTCTCGGCAGTGCGAACAACTGGGTAGCCAATAAACGAACAGGGTCCGTTTCTTCGCGCCGACAAGTTCATTGGCTTTGCGATAGGTCTTGCCGTCGAGCTCCGTGACTGCCAACTCCGGAAGCAGTTTCCCCAGCATTCGATACACCGGGCGCGCGTTCAAGACCCCGAGTGTCGGTACCGGTTGGCCCTTCTGCGCCATCATCACGGCGTCGTAGATGCTGGGGCCCTGCAGGCTGTTTTGTGAGATATCGCTGCCGCCCACCAACCTCAACACGCCGCCCGCATCGATCAATGCAAAACTCGGTAGCTTGTTGAACCCAAGCACGCGAGCGAGCGGGCCTGAATCGTCGAAGCTCGGCAACGATCCTGCACCGAACCGAGCCAATGCCGCGGTGACGTCGCTGGGCGACTGTCCGGAACTGAGGAACGCCACCGGAAAGAACGCCACATCGGGTGCGACATCCTGGACCGTGTTGAAGGCCGAAATCAGTGCCGACTCAGAGGTGGGATTGCGGGGCTGCCAGTAAACGACCAAGACCGGTCGCTTCCCCAGGTAGTTGAGTAGCTCTCGTCCGGCTCGTCCGCCCTCGTTCTGCAGCACCGCGGCTGGAATCGATTGTCCGGGCGCGAACAACGCCTGAGGACCGAACTGTGCGTATGCGGACACGGCCGACA
>CAZAHQ010000060.1:0-1326 GCA_964484415.1 uncultured Acidobacteriota bacterium
GGCAGATCTACCAATCGCACGCGCTGCATTTTTTCCACCTCGCCTCGCCCGACCTGTTGTTCGGTTTCGATGCGCCGGTCGAAAAGCGCAACGTCGTCGGCGTGATCGCTGCCTATCCCGAGCTCGCGACGCAGGGCGTGCTGATGCGCAAGTACGGCCAGGAGATCATCAAGGCGACGGCGGGCAAGAAGATCCACGGTACCGGCGCGATCCCCGGCGGAATCAACAAGAACCTCTCGATCGACGAGCGCGACGCACTGTTGCGCGATATCGATCAAATGGTGGACTGGGCCGCTGCTGCTGTGAAGCTGGCGAAGGACTACATCCTGGCGGATCTCGCACGAATCTCCGCGTTCGGTTCGTTCGACTCCAACCATCTTTCGATCGTTCGGGACGACGGCGGCATGGATCTTTACGACGGCAAGATGCGCGCAGTCGATGCGCAGGGTGCGATGCTGCTCGATGCAGTCGATCCTCAAAAGTATGTCGAGACGATTGCCGAGGAAGTCCGTCCGTGGACCTACATGAAGTTCCCGTTCGTGAAAGCGCTCGGGCCGGAACGCGGTTGGTTCAGGGTTGGACCGTTGGCTCGCTTGAACACCTGCAGCTTCATCGACACACCAAAGGCCGAAGCGGCGCGCGTTGACTTCAAATCGCTCACCGGCGGCAAACCGAACAACTTCACGATGGCCTACCACTGGGCTCGTATGATCGAGACGCTGCACGCGGCCGAGAAGATCCGCGAGCTGCTTCACGACACCGACCTGCAGGGCGATGACCTCGTGACGCCTCCAGGCGACCGTCGTGGCGAGTACGTAGCGATGATCGAGGCTCCGCGCGGAACCCTGACCCACCACTATCGCGTTGACGAGAACGACCAGGTCACAATGGCGAATCTGATCGTCTCGACCACTTGCAACAACGAGCCGATGAACCGGGCGGTCCGGCGAATCGCCGAAGACCATCTTTCGGGTGCCGCAGAAATCACCGAGCCGCTCTTGAACAACATCGAGGTTGGGATCAGGGCCTACGACCCTTGCCTTTCATGCGCCACGCACGCCTTGGGGCAAATGCCGCTCGCTGTGACTCTGTTCGATCACAACGGCGTGATCCTCGACCAGAGGACACGTTCGTGACGCCTGTCGCGACAACCCTGATCCTCGGTTGGGGCAATCCTGGCCGCCTGGACGATGGCCTCGGTCCCGCCTTCATCGAAGCGTTTTCGACGATCGCACCGCCGGGCGTTGCACTCGACGCCGACTATCAGTTGACCATGGAAGATGCCGCCAGAGTGGCCCACTACGATCGGGTCGTATTCGTTGACGC
>CAZAHQ010000060.1:1426-12076 GCA_964484415.1 uncultured Acidobacteriota bacterium
GACGATCCCGACATGCTCTCCGTGCTGCAGATCGTGCTGGAGGCTGAGGGGTATCGCTTCGCCAGCGCTGCTACTGCTGAAGAAGGCTTGCGTGTCTGCAAGGCGATCGGGCCCGACCTGATCATCGTGGACCTGATGATGGAGGAGATCGACGCGGGCACGAGCTTCGTCAAGGATGTGAAGCTGCTCGGCATCACCGCACCGGTGTTCTTGTTGAGTTCGATGGGCGACAACCTCAACGCGACGATGGACTATGCGTCACTCGGTTTCGCGGGAGTGTTTCAAAAGCCGTTGGCAAAACAACAACTGCTGGGAGTCATCAAGAACAAGCTCGCCTGACGCGTGCTTGTACGCGTCGCGATCTCAAGGCCGGTGCGTCGGCAGATCGATCACGACCGTTGTCCCGAGCCCCTCGGCGCTCTTCACATCGATTCGCCCCCTGTGCCGCTCGACCGACTGCTTGACCAACGCCAACCCTAGCCCCGTCCCTTCGCTGGTGAGCTTCTTCGCGTTGGCAGCGCGAAAGAACTCGCGGAACAACTTGTCCTGCTCACCGAGCGGGATCCCGATCCCAGTGTCCTCGACCTCGAGTCTCACCTCGTCGGCCCCGTGCCGCGAGAACCGCACGCCAACGGTGCCCCCCTCGGGCGTGTACTTGATGGCGTTGCCTATCAGGTTCTCGACGATCTGTTCCAGCAGGTCGGCGCCGCTATCCACCGTCGGCATGTCTGGCTCGGCGACGACCGAGAAATGCAGCTTCTTGGCAGCCGCTTGTTCCTCGAACGTTTGCTCTGCATGGCGAGCCAACTCGTTGATGTCAACCACCACGTCCGGAATCTCGCGACTCCAGTCGCGCGTGCGTGCAATCGTCAGCAATCCGCCGATGGTCTTGTGCAGCGCGCGCAGCCGGATGTCGATCCGCTGCAGGTAATCGCGCTGTCGCTCGTTGATCTCGCCGAGGTAGCCGTCCTTCAGCAGATCGACGATGTCGAGGCTCGCGCCGATCGGCGAGCGCAGGTTGTGCGCCACCTCCAGCATGAACTGCGTGCGCTCGCGCATCAGCGCGTCGATCGCCTCGTTGGCGCGGGCGTCTTCGATGGCAATCGCCACCAACTCGGCGGCCAGCCCTAGAAACTCGACGTCTCGATCTTGGAAGCGGTCGCGCTTGTCGGAGTAGATTCCCAACGTTCCGATCACTCGATCCGCAACGCGCAGCGGCGCCAGCGCTGCGGACTGAATACCAACGGCCGTCAGTTCCGACTGCAGTTGCAGTCCCAATGGTTCGCCGACCCGGCCTTGCACCTGCGATTCGCCGGCCAAGACTCGCTGATTGAGCGGACTGCGATCGACGTAAACCACCTCTTCCATGATTTCGGGCGGCAGACCGGTTGCGGCGACGTACTTCAACGTCGCGCCATCGTCGGCGAGCAGTTTGACCGCGACGGCTGGGATCGATAGCACCGCCGCCAACTCGGAAGTGACCGTGTTCAGGATCGGCTGCAGGTGCCGCTCCGCGCCGACGGTACGAACCATCGCGTACAAGCCGTTGAGCTTCTGATTGGCCAGCGCCAACTCCTTCGTCGCGGTGGTCAGCTTCCCCACGCGTGAACGGAGCAGCCGCATGATCTGCCCGACCATCGCGGCCGTGATGAACACCGTGGCCGTAAAGACCAGCAACCAGATCGCGACGAACGCCGGTCGCGGGGTGAAGAGCGGCTCGCCGCGAAAGACGATCGGGTGCGCCGATAACCAGCCCAGAGTTTGCCCCGCCAGAAGCAGCCACAGTCCCCCCGCCGCCCACGCCGCGAACACATAGGCGATACGGCGGAAGAACTGGATAGCAACGATGACGACATGGAAGATCAGAAACAGCGCCAGAGGACTCGACGCTCCCCCCGTGAAAAAGATCAGCAGAAAGACGGCGACATAGTCGCAGACCGATTGAAGGATCGCGATCCTGCGGTCCAGGCTCGGATCGAGTCGCATCTGCGCCGCGTAGCGACGGAAGATCCACGCGAACGCCGCGTTGTAGAACGCGATCCCGCCTGCCACCGCCAGCACCGGCACGGCAGCGAACTCGAAACCGATCGACAGGCAGACGTAAACCCCGACGATCATCAACGGCGTGACCACCCATCGGAAGCCGACTTGCCAATACCCTCGTCGCTCCCACAGCAGCGGGCGGTTTTCGGGCGTGGTCATCAGGCTCAGCGCTTGCAGGATGTCGAGTCGCGGGGACTGATTACCAGTGTCTTCACGCTCCTGCATCATCGATGCCTCTTCGTCGTCCGTCGGCATGACTCCGTCAGCGTTGATCTGGCGCGAGCACTCGCCGGATCATAATGCCGCTGAACTGTCGAGAGACTTGAGCCAGCGCAACGCCGTCAAGCACGCAAATCTCGTGGGCAGTGCGGAAACAGAGATTTCTGGTCAGCCGGCCGGCGGCGACCAATGGAGCGCGGCGACCACGATCGCCGCCACGTTGAACGCCGCCAGTACCGCCAAGCGAAGCAGCTTGATCCGCCCCACAGGGGAGATCAGGCGATTGGTGCACGGGGCCGCGATCGGATCGTGCCGCGGTGAGATGAATCGATGATCACCGTCCCTGCCCCAGAGTTCAGTGGTACTCGGTGAGAATCCTGAAACTCAACCTGAGTCGCCAATCCGCCGCATCCTCGGCGCTGGCCCGGTGATCTGTATCACTGACAGCGCCGGTCGATCTCTAGTAGGGTCGCGGTCAACCACTCGAAGGGGAGGTTGTCATGAACAGGACCGGTATCGTTGGCTTCTTGGTACTGCTGGTCAGTCTCTTCGCCGCACCAGCAGGATTTGCACAGCCTCCGGCCTTGTCAGGCCCAAGTTGGCTCACCGGTGACAACGCCGTTGGCGCCGCTGCAGGGCAACAGGATTCGCCGGCCATCGAGCGCGGTGGTAACCAGTTCCTCGCCGTGTGGGTCGATAGCCGCACGAGTTACACCGGAGAGCAAACAGGTAACGACATCTACGCGGTCCGGCTCGATGCCAACGGCAACACGATCGACAGCTCACCGATCATCATCGATCAGACCTACGGGTATCAGCGCAATCCGCAGGTTTCGTGGAATGGCCAAGCTTGGCTCGTGGTCTACGAGAGCCAGGATTACACCGGCAGTTACTACGAAACCGCTGTTCATGCGGCCCGCGTCTCGGCGCAAGGCGTCGTGCTCGATTCGCCCTCGTTCGTCGTCTACGGCACGGGCTACGCGGGGAGTTCGCAGTGGGCGGTGACATCCGACGGAAACAACTGGTGTGTGGTCAGCAACACTGGCGGTTCCAACGGCGTGGTTGCGCGGCGCATCTCACCGCAGGGCACGGTTCTCGATACGCCGCCCGTGTTGCTCGTGCCGGCCACCTACTTCTTCTACAGCGGCATTACCGTCAACTCGGCACGCGGTGAATACCTCGTCACGTACCAAGACAACAGCGCAGTCTTGTATGCGCGTCGATTCAGCGGCGCCACACTCGCTCCCCTGGCTGCCGAGTTCACCTTGCCCAGCAACCAGATTGCGTCCAACGGCAACGACTACTTCCTGATCTTCAACAGCCCCGGCGGGAACACGGTTGGCTCGCGGATGAGTTACACCGGGACGTTGCTCGAGCCCGCTGGTGTACCGATCACCGATGGAACTCGAAGTGCGTTCGAATCGGATCTCACTTGGAGCGGAACGTACTGGTGGTTTACCTGGATCGACGGATTCGTGGGCGTGCTGGCCGCGCGCATTACGCCCGCCAACCAAGTGCTCGATTACAACGGTGTCGCGCTCGACCCCGCCACCAAGGACACGCTCGGCGCACACCATGTTGCCGGACGGCCCGACGGCGGCGCGCAGATCGTGTTCTACGATCACCGGCTCAACGCGCTCGAAGACCATGACGTGGCAACCGCCTCGTACTCGACGGCGATGTTGCCCAGCGCGCGCGCCACAATCTCCAAGGGTGCCACCACGCAGCGCAGTGTTGACATCGTGCGCGGCCCGAACGAGTTCGTCGCCGTCTATCTTTCGAGCGTCGACGGCATCTCGCACATCTTGGCGCAGCGTCTTGATCACAACGGGGCCGCGCTTGACGTTACGCCGGTCGAGGTCGCTAGCGGTCCGAACCTTGGCTGGCCGCGCGTTGCTTGGAATGGATCGCTGTATCTGGTGGTATGGGGTGACAGCGTTGGCGTGCAGGCCCGTCGCTTGAATAGCAATCTGACGTTTGCCGACACGCAGCCGACGATGGTGATGGTGGGCTGGTCACCGGACACCGCGGCACTCGGTGAAACGTTCTTGGTAAGCGCGATCAACTCCCCAACGTATCCGCAGTTCAGGTCGGCTTACGCGAAACGTCTGGATGGCAAAACTGGCAAGGTGCTGGACGCCGCTCCGATCGCGCTTGGCGGCGCATATGCATCGCTGCCGCGCGTCGAAGCATTCGGCAATCGATGGATCGTGGTCTACCAAAACAACTACTCGCACGATGATCCACAAGGGCAAGTGCTAGGCAATTGGGTCGCACCCAACGGCACGACGCCGGGTGCGTTCAATGTGACCTACAACGGTTTCCAACCGAGCATCGCAATCTCTGGACAGGTTGCGCTGATCGCATCGCGTCGCAATTCCAGCGCCAATGCCAACAACGACATTCAAGCGGTACGGATGTTCAGCGACGGCACCATCCCGGAGGCTCCGTTCACGATCTCCGCGGCGCCGGGCCGTCAAACGTACCCGAGCGTCGCTTGGGATGGTGCGAACTTCTTCGTCGCTTGGGAAGATCAACGCAATCAACTCGTGTTCTTCGATCCGCGCACCGATGTGTATGCCGCACAGATCACGACCGCAGGGCAAGTGCTCGACCTCGACGCTTTCGCGATTGCGAGTGCGGCGGCGCCGGAAATGCTGCCGGCAATCGCCAGCGGAGGCGGTGACACGTTGATCGGCATTCCGATCTTCCGTCCCGAATCGCCGCTCGCCGCCTACCGAATCGGCGTGTATCACGCCAACGGAACGTTCACCGACCCACCGAGCGCCGCATTCACCGGCACGCCAACATCGGGTTGCATTCCGCTCGCCGCTCAGTTCACCGACCGCACCACCGGCAGCGTCGACACATGGGATTGGAGTTTCGGTGATGGTGGCGCGTCGACCGTGCAGAACCCGGCACACACCTACTCGACGGCCGGCATCTATTCGGTGGCGATGACCGCCAGCGGTGTACGCGGCTTCGATTCGGCGGCGCGCATCGACTACATCGTCGCGGCAGCCCCTTCGCAAGCGGTCTTCACGGCAGCTCCTACGACCACCTGCGCGCCCTTGGAGGCGGTCACATTCACCGATCAATCGGTCGGGTTCCCGAGTTCGTGGACTTGGGATTTCGGCGACGGCACTTATTCAGTTCTGCAGCACCCGCGCCATGTGTATCAATGGCCCGGTACCTACACCGTGACCGAGACGGTTCGCGGCAGTTGTGGTACGAGCACAGCGACGAAAACCAACCTGATCACCGTCAACCCGCCGTGCGGCTACAAGGCGTTCGCGCAATCGGCCATCGGCATCGCAAGTTCACTGGCGGGCGATTACACGCGCACTCTCGTTGAAGACAACCTTTGGGAAGTCATGTACGAGGTATCGGCGGGCAGCGGTTCCAGCAGTTACACGCAGCTTGATCATCGTTGGGACTTCGATGTCGCGGCAGGAATATCGGTGGTTTTCCACGCACGCACTTTCCGCAACAGCCCGTTCTACTCCAACGATTTCAAGTTCCAGTACTCGACCGACAACATCACTTTCCAGCCGCTGATCAACTCGGTGCCCGTGGGATACAAGTCGTTCACCGTTCCGATGCCGGCGACGCTCCGCGGCCACGTCTGGATCCGAGTCATCGACACCACGCATACGCCCGGCACCACAGCCGATTCGATCTACGTCGACTACATGGACATCGCCTCGGATGTTCAGTTGCCGCCGCGCCCGGTAGGAACCATCAGTGGCCTGGCGTTCACCGACAGAACCCGCATGCAGTGGTCGGCGGCAACAGCGGCGACGCACTACGACGTGATGCGCGGCGATCTCCAGACCTTGCTGCAAAACAAACAGCTCGGCGATGCCACCTGCCGCAAGGACGATCAAACGCTGTTGACGTGGAGCGATGCGGAGCTGCCGCTACCGGGTCAGGGGTTCTACTACGTGCTGCGCGGTGATGCGCACGCGATGAGCCCTGGCACCTACGACAGTGCCGGTGCGCCGCCATCCGGCGCCGAAGGGCGCGACGCGCAGATTGGCACCCAAGGAGGAACCCGTTGCACGCAGCGCCCGTAACGGCCACGGGCAATGGGGCCTGAAGCAAACATGTGGGGCGCCGCCCGCTCGCTGTAGGCAAGACGGCGACGCCCCACTGAGTCAGCCCCGCAAGACATTCGATCTGAGTAACTCTGAACCCGCCGACAGGTTTCGGTTGGTGTTGAGCAAAACCTACTCGCACGAAATGAACGCTCCTCGGAATGCAATCAACACTGCCAACAGGGCAGGACGGGAGGAAATGAGATGCGCAAGCTGGTGATCTCAGTGATCGGAGCAGTTCTGCTCGCGACGACCGCGCTTCCGGCAATGAGCTTCCTCGAGTTGGGCTCGACGCCACCCGGAACGACAGCCACGTTTCGGTACTATCGCCTCGGCAACACCGGCGTGCAGGGCGACTGGAGTGAAGCGCTGTGGATCGGCCCGGACGGCGACCCTTGGATCGGTGGGTACGATCCCAGCTTCGAGGAAGGCGGGATAGCCAAGTTCGTCCAAGCGGAAGACCGCTGGATTCCAGTCTCGAATGTTGATCATGAAATCCTCGGCGACCCGAACGTGGCGGGAGCGGCCCGCGTCAGGGACATCAGGGCCGATCGCCGCGGACGCATTTGGTTCGTGACTTGGACTGCTCTGTACCGCATGGATCCCGCCGTCGGGCCCAGCTCGCTCGTTCGCTATGACCTCGACGGTCCCGGCACGGTTGGTGGTGGTCGCGATGTCGACATGGCTCCCGATGGAACGGTCTGGATTGCCGCCGACGGCACGCTCGTTCAGCTCGATCCCGCTTCGACCCGCCGGCCGAAGCAGTGGGAGGGCGGCTTCGAGCACGTCGCCGTGCAGCCCAAACCATCGGGCGGTTACTTCGTGTGGGCAGCGATGGACGCGCCTGGATTGATGGTCCCCGTTTGGCGCTACGACAGCACGACTCGAATCTGGGAGACGCAACCAGAGACCGGCGCGGTTGGTGAGGTGGCGTCGCTTCTAGGTACCGACGTCGTCGATGACGCAGGAAACTTGTGGGCACTGCACAGTGATCGACAGCCCGATCCGACCTACTCGCTGGGCTACCGGCGGCCGGATGGATCATGGGTGGATGTGCCCGCTCCCAACGAGGGAGGCGCGAGCTACATCAACCACCTCAGGGCTTTCGGACAATCCAACGCGCTGATGGCAGATGCTTTCGGCCGAGTTTGGCGTTGGGACGGAAGCTCGTGGGAGGACTTGGGAATCGGAGGCGCCTCCAATGCGAGGTTGGGAATCGTGGGGCTAGACATCGATGTCAAGACCGGCACCGTATGGACATCCGGCGACGGTGGAGCGGCCCGGCGAGACCCAAAGACAGGAGCGTGGCAGCGATACCGAATCACCAACTGCTCGCAAGGCGATAACTTCGTGCTCGATCTATCGCTAACGCCCAGCGGTGAGCTGTGGACGACTGCCAACATCGGCCCCGGTGTTGGCGGCTTCCAGCACTTCAACGGAATCAACTGGCGCGGCTTCAATCAACTCAACTACGACCTGCCCGGATCGGGGCCGTTCCCATTCCCATCGGACTCGACTCAAGCCATCACCTACCGGCAGTCCAACGGCCACGTCGCGCTCGGGATGCCGGGCGGTGGTGTGCAGGAGTGGACTGGCACCGAGTACATCGATCTAGGACTGAACAACTGGTACCCGACGCGGTTGCTCGAGGATTCGATGGGGCATCTTTGGGCAGGCAATGAAGGCGCCATGATGGGTGTCTATGCCGACGGTGAGTGGAAGACGTTCGATGGATCGCTGTTTGCGGGAGGCCCTGCGATCGACCCCGATCGTCCAGGTTGGGTGTGGCTGTCGGGAATCGACGGCGCGGTGTTGACCGATGGAACCACGATCGAGAAGGTTCAACTGCCAGAAGTCGCTCGCGGCTCAGCACCGATTGGAAACGGCAAGGCATGGGTGGGTGGAACCGGTTTGTATCGCGTTGACATGGTGACGCAGTCGTTCGAGCACTTCACCTCGGAGATTTTTCCCATCATCAACACTCGACCGTACTTTGTTTCACCTGACGGGCTTCTCTGGTTCGGCTGCGATCAAGGGCTGTGCTGGCTCGACACCACGACCACACCGCTGAATCGCGGCGGAGTCCTCCGCGCGCCGGAAGGCGGAGTACCGCAGTGGGGTGGGCTGCCATGGTGGCCGACACGAGCCGAACTGAAAGTCCAACCGGGCTTCTACGAGATTTGGATGACCACACCGAGCCGCGGGATTACGGTGCTCAAGATCGCGCCGCTTCGGTAGGTCGTTCATTCGAGAAGGCCGGGTGATGTATCGATCGGGACTCGGGAGAGGCCCGCGGCACAGAGCGCTCGAGAGTGCCTCGAGCGCTCATGTCGTTGTGTGACGCGACCGCCGATCGCGAGTGCGCAGTGGGTGATACCACAGCGTGCCAGCATGATGCATTCGGGTGAGCGATCGGATCGTGCCGCGGAGATTCGAACGCCGCTGATCGCCATGACACCTGGGCCGAGTTGAAGTGCCGAGGGTTTGCGCGCGACTTGCCTCGGTGCCTGCGCCGCCAAACACTGATGGGAATCTGCGCCTGTCTGTTGGCGCGACCGTGTGTTGGGTCCAGAACATCACTGCTGCTCAAACCAACATGCCGTCAAAACACCAAGCGAGCAGTTATCATGTGACATCCACGGTCACCAGAGCCGGGCCCGAAACGTGGATCGCGCGGGGAGAAACCGATGTGCACGCGTCGGCGCGCAACCCCGGGAGGAGGCACGCGATGAACATTCTGTTGTGGATCCTGCAGGTCCTCGCTGCGCTCCTGTACGGAGCGTCGGGTGTCATGAAGGTCTTCATGTTCGACAAGATAAGCGCGGACGTCCCTTCCTTCGGTGCGATGCCGCGGGGAGCTTGGATGGCCCTCGGCATCCTCGAACTCGTCTGCATGGTCGGGCTGATCGCCCCCGCCGCGTTCCACTGGCGGCCTACTCTCACAGTCGTGGCTGCTACGATCCTGGCGCTCGAGAGCCTCGTGTTCATCGCTGTGCACGTCAAATACCACGAGATCCCGGCCATCATCATGTGCAGCGTGTTGGGCCTACTCATGGCGTTCATCGCGTACGGACGGATGGTCCTGAAGCCGATCCTATGAGCGGTGGACCGGCGCTGGCGGACTGTGATCGTGATTGGCGAGTGCGCTGGACCTAAGAACTTGGGTCAGACCAAGTGTGGGTAGTTGGTTGGGCAGATCGGACAACTCTGCGGGCCACGGACCAAGCAGCGTTTGTTGAAGCCGGGAGATTGCGTCGACCAGGGGATCAGTCGTCGACGACCTCCACCGCGCGGCGTTACCGCTTGGCTGCGAACATCGACTCGACACGTTCGACGTAGTCGGCTTGGCAGATTGGCAGTTGAACCTTCCCGGCTCGGTCGACGAGCAACATCGACGGTTCCCCGATGACATGAAAGGCCGCGATCCGGGGATCCTCGTGACTCTCGACCAGCACCTGAGGCCAGGTGAGCTGTTTCGCGGCGACAAACTCGCGAAACCGACCGGCCTCCTGCGCGTCGTCGCTGATACCGATGATCTCGAGCCCCTCGGTGTGGTGTCGCGCGTAGAGCGCGTTGATGGCAGGCAATTCCTTCCTGCACCAAACACATCGGAGGTTCCAGATGAAAACCAGGACGACCTTGCCTCGAAGCGACTGCGCCGTGATTCGATGTGAGTCCAGATCCTGCAACTCCAAATGATCGTAGGCGGGCTGTATCGTCTCGACGAAGGCACGGCCGCCGACCTGCCACGGGTTGACCAGGTCCAGTGACGCAGAGCTGTGTGGCAAGGCGGTCTGGCCTATGCGCTCGCGGAACGTTGCGACGACATTGCTGGCTGGCTCCCTCATGCGGGGGAGTTCGATCTGGAGCGGGCGCTTGTCGAGCGTCGCCAACATCGGTCGCGGCAGGCACACCTCGACACCGAGGAACCCAGATTGTTGCGCCGACAGACAGTAGCGATTCTTGTCGTCTGCAGCGATCGGCCCGACCGTGAAGCGGCCGCTTGCATCCGTTGTCGTGAGGGTGATCGCGCCGGTGGCGCCCGTCTCGGGCGTCAGGCGCACGATGGCGCCTTGAACGGGTTTCTTGCAGGGAGAGAGATCAGCGGAATCGGCGAGGACGAAGCCTGGAACCATCGATCCCTCGCACACGGTACCTGTGACCCGCAGGTCGGTCGGATCGGCGAGTGTCGCTGGTAGTGTGGCCAAGACAAGACCGGCAATCGTCAGGGCGTCCGTTCGTCGCATTCGCACCCCTCTCTGAGTTCTCTGCGTACTGCCGCTCCGCGCGC
>CAZAHQ010000061.1:0-4627 GCA_964484415.1 uncultured Acidobacteriota bacterium
GCTTGGTGTTGCGCATCCTAGCCCCAGGGGACGAGTTGTTTCGCATCGCAGGGCCGCTGGCTCGCGGTGAGGACGGCGATCGTCCCGATCCACGCGCCGTCGCGCTGCACGGCGGTTTGCCGCACGACCTCAGAGTCGGGGAGACACTGTTGGTACTTCCCGATGGTTTTCTCTACGGCATACCGTGGGGTGCACTCCCGCCGCCTCCCGATGATCAGCAGGCTCAACGCTTCGCCGATGCCTACGACGCGGTGGTCGCACCCTCGATGCGCGCGATCTGTGCGCCGATGGGACTCTTGGCCCGTGATCCTGATGCACCACTCGGGTTTCTCGGTTTGGTGGTGGAGGGGGATGGAGCGTTGCCTGATCCAGGCAACAGTGCCCTTCGTCGATTCGATCGCTACGAACGGGTGCGCGTCACCGGCGCTTCGTTGGGTGGCCCGACCATCGTCGATGACGACGCAGCGGTCCTGCATGTTTCGCTGCCATTGATCGCCGCGACACTCGACAACGATCCGCTGTTCGGAGTCACTGCGGCACGCCCCGGTTCCGCCTTGCTGCCGCTGACACTGGGCCAGACGTATCGAAAGCGGATACCCGATCTGATCACGATTGCCTCAGCGACAGGCCCGGTCGCGGCACCAGCCTCGCGAGTGCGTGCCGCTGCGTTGGCGGTGGAACGCGGCAGCCGATCGGCGATCGTTTCCTTGCACGGGCATACCGGCAGCGATTCGGCCGAGATCTGGGGGCGACTCTATGCCGACCTCGCGCGCGGCCGACTCAACACCAAGGCAGTCGCGCGACTTGCCCGCAGCGAGGAGGAGTCGCGTGCGATCGGCGCTCACGGATTGGTCGTGGTTGGTCGCGGCTCGTCACGCGTGGTCGAACCGGAGCAACCGGGTTGGCCTTTTTGGTTGTTGATCGGACTTGCGGGAGGGATTGTCGCGGTCGCGATCTGGCGCCTGCGCCGGCGCACCACCGATCCGTTCACGGTCGAACCGCCGGACGAGACCTAAACCCCAACCGGCATTCGGCGTTTTTTGTGGAACGATTCGAGTACCGACCAAATGTGCGGATGTTCAATCGACAACGCCTCGAGATAGTCGCGCCCCAACTCGAGCAGTTCGGTAGGCGCTATCGTCATCGCGGTGACGTTCCGCGGTGAGCCATCGAGCGCCGACACCTCGCCGAATACGCCACCCGCTTTGAGGCGCTCGATCTCCACGGATGCGCCTGTGTGTCCCGTGACGCTGAGTGCGACCTCGCCCTGCACCACGATGTAGAGCGAGTCGCCGGCATCGCCCTGTTGAAACACCGTCTGCTCGGCGCCGAACCGGTGAGTGCGCATGCAGTCCACGATCGCGGAGAACTCTTCGGCGCTGAACTCTGCGAACAGCGGAACGTAGGCGCGGAGTTTGGCGCGCATGCTCATACGCGGCACAACGGCGGTGTTTTCGCTGGCAGATGAAGTTTCGAGTTCGGAGATCTTGGCGGCCAGTTGGGCGTTCACCGGGTCATAGCGCAGCGCCGTCTTGCAGAGCGCGAGCGCCTGGTCCTTGCGGTGTTGCTGTTGGAACGCCGCGGCTGCCTCGAGATAGGCGGAGACCGCCTCCTCGATCCGGCCGGCCTGTACGGCCGTTTCGGCGATCTTCTTGTTGATCGCCGCTGCGCGCAGTGGTTCCTTGCGGAGTTGGGCACGCAGAGCAGTCAGGGCCAAGTCGAGTTCGCCGCGCTTGAGCGCAGTCTGAGGGTCGCTAGTTTCAGGTTTCTTTCCGAAGATGCGAAACATCACAAACCCTCGAGCAACGCGGCGTTTCCTTCAACTTAAGCCTGCGCGAGGTTCGTGCCATCCAGGTACACCGTGCGTTCGATCCGGATTGTTTCGAGTTGCATCAACTGGGCTTGGACAAAAGCAGACGAATGAAGGCTTCGATCAGCGACTGATCGTATTGGTGCTGGCCCTCTTGACGCAGCGTCTTCAAGGCGTGAAATCCTCGTCGCGCCTTCTGGTAGGCACGGTCGGTCGTCATCGCGTCGTAGGCATCGGCGATCGCGGTGAAACGTGCGGCCTGCGGCACCCCGTCGGCGACCAGTCCATGCGGGTAGCCCGATCCGTCGATCCGCTCGTGATGTGCGCCGCAGATCTCGAGTACCACGCCGTCATCCCAGCCGACATCTCCCAGCACCGCGATGCCGTGCTGAGGATGTTGTCGCATCAGTTCCCACTCGGCCTCGGTGAGTTTTCCAGGCTTGTTGATCAAATAGCTGGGCAGCATGCACTTGCCACAGTCATGCATCAGGCCGCCGGCACTGATTCCCGACAACACGTCCTCTGCGTCGATCCCGCTGGCTCGCGCCAGCGCAACGCTATAGATCGCCACATGCAGACTGTGTGTGTACGTGTAGTAGTCGTGTTGCATCATCCGAATCGCCGCCTGCAAGGCGGCGGGCTGTCGAAGCAGGTCGCAGATCGAATCGGCAAGCGCGACGACTCGACCATGGGTCGAGGGATCGCGCGGGTTGTCCAGCACCTCTTTGAGCAGCGGCCGGGCGGCATCCATCAGAATCTGCGATCGAGTTTCGATCGAGACCGCGGTGTCGTTGACTCGGTCGCGCAGGCCGTTCTCGAAGTGGCGGTTCCAGGCTGGGGCGTCGGCGAAGTCAACCAATACCGTCTCGATCCCGCTGGCCAGCAAACGTTCACGATGCGCTTCGAGAAACGGCGTCCTGGCACCGCGGTACAAGACTGGAGCGCCCAGGGGTCCGCGCACCCAGATCTCACACGGAAGCAGTGTCTCCGTGTCGAGCATCGAGACGGCGATGCTAAAAAATGAGCCAGACGCGGTGGATGATTCGGACACCCCGGTCCCCTTTGGCCTTCGAGTAGCCTCCTTATCGGCTGCGAGAGGGTGGAATTGACTCGAGGTTGAACGATTCGCGTGCCGGTCTACAATCCGCGCCCAGTCTGAAATTCGAACCCTCGCCCCGCGCTAGGCGGCTCCCTAAACGATGAACGACACGCGATCCACCGCCATCACTGCCTCCGACCTGCTGGGCCTGAGGGTTCCGCTCGATACGACGCTCGCTCCGGGCGCCGCTCGGTTGGCGTTCATGCTGAGCGAATCCGACTTCGACAAGAGCGAGGTGCGCGCGCAGTTGTTCGAGTCATCGTTGTCGCCACGCCCGCTGGAGCGCACGGAGCACGACGAGCCTCGCGAGCGACAGCTCACCTTCGCGCTCGAGGATGCCGAGCATCCGATCTTCTCTCCCGACGGAAGACAGCTCGGTTTCATCAGCTTTCGTCCACAGCCGCATGAAGAGGAAGAGGACGACCGGCGCGAGGACGGAGACAACAAGCGCCAGGTGTTCTTGCTTCCGGCGGCGGGAGGGGAAGCACGCCGGCTGACCGAGGCGGCGGAGGGGGTGGAGATATTCCGGTGGTGGCCGGATGGCAGCGCCGTTGTGTTCATCGGGCAGGCGCCGCTGAGTGCTGCGGAACGAGCGGCACGCCGTCGCCGTAAGGACGATCGCAACGACCCGATCGTGGTCTACAGCGAGCAGCCCGAATACGAGTTGTGGGTGCAACCACTCGATAGCCCGGCCAAACGCCTCTTGGGCGGCTTGAAGAGCCTCGAGGAATTCGACATCTCGCCCGATGGAAAGTGGTTGGTCTACAACACGACTCACACCGGCCTGCCGCAAGATCGCGAGAAACTCGAGGCGATCCTTCGCGATCTCGAGTCCGGTACCGAGCGACGAGTGACGAGCGGGCGCGGTGGCGTGGAAGGGCATCCATGCTTCACGCGTGATGGGCGGTTCGTGGTGCTATCGGTGTGGGCCGACCCTCACTTTGCTTTCAGTCGCCAAGATCTGCTGGCGATTTCATTGGAGGATCCGGCGGCACCCGCGCGCTTGCTGTTGGCCTCGATCGATCGCGACGTGGAGGAGTTCTTGCCGTTGTGTGACGGCACACTTCTGGCGAGTGTTGCGTGGGGGATGGAATCGCGATTGGTCTTGATCGATCCGGCCATCGGCAACACCGACGTGCTGCCGATCGAGGGCTGGACGCTGCGGAGTTTGAGCGCTGCCCCCGATCGCCGTGTGGTTGCGCTGGTTGCGGAGCGGGGAAACGAAGCGGCCGAGGTGGCGCTGCTCGACCTCGACGCGCCGCTGTTGCAACTGAATCTGCTTACCGACTTGAACCCACAGCAACGCGAGTGGCGACATGCTCGAAGGGAGCGTGTGACATGGCGCAACGAAGGCTTGGAGCACGAGGGGCTCCTGATCCTGCCGCCGAAACCGACCGATCAGCCTCCACCGCTCTTGGTTTGGCTGCACGGCGGACCACATTGGCGCGTGGTCGATTCGCTGCGGACATACGAAGCCGAGGCGTTCGCGGCTGAGGGCTGGGCCGTGTTCGCGCCGCAGTACCGAGGCTCGTCCGGCTACGAGAGTGCCTACACGCTGGCCAATCGCGGCGACCTCGGCGGCGCGGACGCGCGTGATGTGCTCGCTGGCATCGAAACCGTACTGAGTGCGGGACTGGCCGATGGCGCGCGGCTTGCGGTTGGAGGCGCCAGCTATGGCGGTTTCCTCACCAACTGGTTGCTGGCCACTTCGGATCGCT
>CAZAHQ010000061.1:4727-11978 GCA_964484415.1 uncultured Acidobacteriota bacterium
GGCGCCAGCTATGGCGGTTTCCTCACCAACTGGTTGCTGGCCACTTCGGATCGCTTCAAAGCGGGGATCTCGATGATGGGGATCTTCGACTTCGGGCAAGACTGGTCTACGTCCGAGTACGAGTCGTGGGAAGAACATTATTTTGGCGGCCGGCCGTGGGAACGGCCGGATCTGTATCGAGAGCGATCACCGTTGTTGCGTGCCGCGTCGATCAACGCACCGCTGTTGATACTGCACGGACTCGATGATGAGAACACGCCGGTGAGCAATAGCCGCGCGCTGTTTCGCGCGCTGTCCGGTATGGGACGCCGCGTCGAACTCGTCGTCTATCCGCGTGAGGGACACGGGTTCTCCGAGCCGGCGCATCGACTCGACGCGTTCTGCAGGATTCGCGAGTGGCTGCACCGTCACGTTGCCGAGATCATGCCGCTGTGGGTCGTGGGACGCACCGTTGCACGCGATGGGGTGACGCTCGTGCCGCTGGCGCAACACGCTCGTCGCGACTACGCCGGGTTGCGACCGCAACGCGACAAAGCGTTCATCGAGATCTCGTTCGTGCTGCGCGCCGCCGAAAACGGTCCAACACTGCTGCGCCTCACCCCGTCGGGTCCGGAGAGCGACGTTGTGTTGATCGACGCTCACGGCAATCGGTTCCGCCCAATCGGTGTGCCGCTGGATGTCATGGGTCACCTCGCGCTGTTCGACGGCAACGGCCATGTCGAGGCCGGAATCGGCGAGGACGGCCGCCCCCCCGTACTACCGATCGCCTGCACGTTCGAACTCCCCGACGAACGCGCCGACTACGAACTCCAAATCTCCGGCCTCCCACCCCTTCGCCTAGAACTCTCCCCCCATCCCGACGAAGACGACGACTAAAATCCGGGGACGGTCTACCTAAAGCAGTGGACTCGCCTTGTTACTCGACACTCAGTCGAGGGGCGGATGACGGTTGACAAAGGCGGCAGCACAGCTTCGGTCACGGCGTATCTCACTCGAGTGCACGCTTGGAACCGACGCTGCGAGCCTTCGTTAATAGGTAAACCGTCCCCGAATTTGTGTGAGGGGCTGGGCCCGCTGAGGGTGAGGGTTGGACCGTTGGGGTGGGCTTGGGTCGCGGGGGAGAAGGTTGTGTGGGATGAAGACGCGCCCGAGCCCTCGAGGGGGTTTCGGTGGGAGGTTCGTCACTATGAAGAAGGTAGGGTTGGTTGCACTGATGGCATTGCTGCCGTTGGCCGGTTTTGCGCAGGAGGCGATGACTGCCGACCAGTTGATCGCCAAGAACGTCGAGGCTCGTGGCGGGATAGCGAAGTTGAAGTCGGTTCAGAGCATGCGCTCCACCATCAAGATGGCGGCGGGACCAATGGAGATCCCGATGGTCCTGGAGGCCAAGCGCCCCAACAAGTTTCGGATGGACATCACCTTCCAGGGTCAGTCGATGGTCCAGGCCTACGACGGCAAGACGGGCTGGGGAATCAACCCGATGGCCGGCTATGGCGGCAAAGGCGGCGCCGAGCCAATGACCCCGGATCAACTGATTCAAGCGGAGCAGCAAAGCGACATGGACGGTCCGCTCGTCGACTACAAGAGCAAGGGTCACACCGTCGAGTACGTCGGCAAGGAAACGGTAGAAGGCAGCGATGCCTACAAACTGAAGGTCACACTCAAGAGCAGCAACGTGCAGTACATCTTTCTTGACAGCGAGACCTATCTGGAAATCAAAGCGACCCAGAAGACCAAGGTGCGCGACACCGAGGTCGACGCCGAGACATTCTTCGGCGACTTCAAGGAAGTCGACGGACTGGTTTTCGCGCACTCGATCGAGAGCGGCGCAGCCGGCATCCCGATGCGACAGAAGATGACGATCGAGAAAGTCGAGCTGAACCCTGCGATCGACGACACCCGTTTCGTCATGCCGCCCAAGCCGGTCGAAGCTCCCGTCGAAACCCCGGCCCCAACACCCCCAGCACCAGAAAAGTAAGCGCGTATGTCGATGCTCGCACGTCGTTTCACCGAGGCGCTGCTGGTGAGCGTACTTTCGGTTTCAGCGTTGGCCCAGACCACCGCTCCGACCTCTGGCGCAGCAACCTCCAGATCACCCGCAGCAGAACAGGTTCCGATCGACGAAGAGATTCTCGCGGGACTCGACATGCGTTCGATCGGGCCGGCCGTGATGAGCGGCCGTATCGCGGCGCTTGACGGCGCAATCGAAAACGGCCGTATCACGCTGTATGTCGGGGCGGCATCGGGGGGCGTTTGGAAGTCGATGAACGGTGGAATCACTTCCAAGCCCGTCTTCGACAAATACGTGCAGAGCATCGGCGCGATACGCATCGACCCCAAAAACCCGAAGACGATCTGGGTTGGTACCGGCGAACCGTGGGTCCGCAACAGTACTTCGATCGGCGACGGCGTCTACAAAAGCACCGACGGCGGCGACAACTGGACCTTCCTCGGCCTGGCCGACTCCGAGCGGATCGCAGGGATCGAGATCGACCCTACCGACTCGAATGTCGCGTATGTCGCCGCCATGGGGCATCTGTGGAACGCCAATCAAGAGCGTGGCCTGTACAAGACCACCGATGGCGGCAAGACCTGGCAACGAATTCTGCTCGTCGATGAAAACACCGGATGCGCAGCGGTCGCTATCGATCACAACAACCCCAAAACGATCTTCGCTACCACCTGGCAATATCGCCGCAAGCCGTGGACGTTCGAGAGCGGTGGGCCCGGCAGCGCGCTCTACAGGTCGACCGACGCTGGGGCCACGTGGACCAAGCTCACCGGTGACCCCAAGCGTGGACTCCCAAGCGGCGAACTCGGCCGAATCGCTGTGGCGATTGCGCCGAGCGACTCGAAGGTGGTTTACGCCACCGTCGAAGCCAAACAAGGCGGGCTATTTCGATCCAAAGACGGCGGCGAAACCTGGGAAACACGCAACGACGGCGCCGACATGATCATTCGGCCGTTCTATTTTTCGGCGCTCGTGATCGATCCCAAGAATCCTGACCGGATCTACAAGCCGGGTTTCAACTTGATCGTGAGCGAAGACGGCGGCGTCAGTTTCCAAGGCATCGGCGCCGGGAGTGTGCACGGCGATCACCACGCGCTGTGGATCGATCCCACCGATACGGAGCATGTGTTCACAGGTACCGATGGCGGTGTCTACATCAGCGAAGATCGCGGTAACCGTTGGCGGATGGTGCGCAACCTGCCGCTCTCGCAGTACTACCGCGTGAGCCACGACATGGCCACGCCCTACAACGTCTACGGCGGCCTGCAAGACAACGCCTGCTGGTACGGGCCGTCGAGCGCGGGCGGAGCGATCGAGAATCGCCAGTGGCGCAATCTGTGCGGCGGCGACGGTTTTTGGATGTTCGAAGATCCTTCCGATGCCGAGTTCGCATACGTCGAAGTCCAAGGCGGCGGCGCCTCGCGCGTCAGCAAGAAGACCTTCGAAGGGCGGCAGATCCAACCGCAGGAAAGCGCCGGTGAGCCCAAGTTCCGCTGGAACTGGAACACCCCGATGCGTCCTAGCCTGCACGACAAGAACACGATCTACATGGGCGCTCAATATCTGTTTCGCTCACGCGACCATGGCAATTCGTGGGAGCGCATCAGCCCCGACCTCACCACCAACGATCCGGCCAAGCAGCAGCAGGAAGCCTCGGGCGGCATCACCATCGACAACAGCAGCGCGGAGACACACTGCACCATCTTTGCTGTTGCCGAGAGTCCGAAGAATCCCAAGTCGATCTGGGTCGGCACCGACGACGGCAACCTCCAGCTTTCGCGAGATGCAGGCAAGACCTGGAACAACCTGGCCGCCAACCTCAGCGGTGTGCCACGCGGGACGTGGGTTTCGTGGATCGAGCCGAGCCCCTATGACGAAGCGACGGTGTTCGTGACACTCGATGGCCACACCACCGGCGACATGGCGACTCACGTCCTGAAAACCAGCGACTACGGCAAGACCTGGAGTTCGGTGACGACCCCGGCACTCAAAGGGTTCGCGCATGTGATTCGGCAAGACATCGTCAACCCCGAACTGCTCTACCTCGGCACCGAACTGGGTTTGTTCATGAGTCTGGACGGCGGTCGAAGCTGGGCTCGATTCAAGGGTGGAGAGTTTCCTCCCGTGCCGGTCCGCGACATCGCGATACATCCTCGCGACAAGGACTTGATCGTGGCAACCCATGGGCGCGGGATCTGGATCCTGGACGATCTCACCCCACTGCGCGCGTTGCAGCCGCAGATGTTGGAGCAGAATTTCGTGTTTCTCCCCAGCCGTGCCGGCGTGCTGCGCGTCAACGGTTCCGATGGCTGGCAGACAGATGACGCGGACTATGTCGGCAACGATGTGCCTGGCGGTGCGGCAATCGCGTACTACCAGAAGAAACGCCACCTGATGGGCGACTTCAAACTCGAAGTACTCGACGCAACCGGCAAGCTGCTTTACTCGGTGCCGGGCAACAAGCGAAAGGGGATGTCACGTCTGTATTGGGGAATGTTCGCTCCGTCCCCCAAATTTCCTGCCGGTGGTGGCGACGTCACCGTCCTGTTCCGGTCTGCCGTCGGCCCGCGCGTCACCGAAGGGACGTACACGGTGCGAGCGACCAAGGGCAAGGAAAGCTACAGCACCACGCTGCAGGTCGTGCCCGACCCCAAGACTCGATTCACAGCGATCGACCGCAAGCAGCGCTTCGACACCGCCAACACCATCGGCGTTCTGTTGGGTGAAATGAAGTTCACGGTCGACAAACTGGTCGGCATGCGTGAGCAGGCCAAGGCGCTCATGGCGCAAACAAAAGACGCGGCTGCCGGCAGCCGGCTCGGTGCGTTCGTAACGCAGCTCGAATCACTGCGGAACGTGTATGTGCCGATCAAGGAAACAGGAGGGATCACGGGTGAAGAGCGCCTGCGCGATTTCCTGACCGAGGTCTACCAGGGCGTCAACAGTTACCCCGGCCCTCCCAGCAAGGCACAGCTCGATCGACTTGCAGCGTTGACGAAGGAGATAGCTCGAGCCGATGCCGACACCGAGCAACGCGTGCGTGACTCACTGGCTGAACTCAACCCGTTGCTGGCCCAAGCGGGACTGTCGCCGATCGAACCGATGACGCGCGCCGTTTGGGACGAGAAGGAAAAGAAGTAACCGCAGCCCGATCGGGACGGGTGCGCCACGGCGACACCCGTCCCTGCAGTCCGGTATCCTCTGGGTGCATCGCCATTCGAATCCCCCGGAGGTCCTATGACATCGGAGCGCTTGTCGCTTCGGTCTTCGCTCCCTGCACGTTTCTGTCTGGTCGCGACTGCCGGCTTGCTGATGCTGGTCGCCGGACGCGCGGCGTTCGATCAACCGGCCCCCGACTCACCACCGCCCATCACGCTCGCTCCATCGGCGATTTCCTCGTCATCGTTGGCATTGAACGTGGTGGCAGCGCGCCCCCAAGGACCGACCAATGGGATGGTTCAAGTCGCCGTCACGTTCTCGCGTCCGATGATCGCGATACAGTCGGCCGCCGATTTGCGCCGTGCGACACCCTCGCTTTCAATCGAGCCCAAGCTCGACGGCGAATGGCGTTGGCTCGGGTCGGCGACGGTGGAGTTCGTTCCGCAAAAGCCGATTCCCCTGTCGACTTCGTTCACCGTCACCGTTCCAGCAGGATTGATATCGCTGGATGGGGCAAGGCTGACCGAGCCTTATCGATACTCGTTCGAAACAGCGCGCCCGGCGCTCTATCTGCAAGAACCGCCGGCCGAGAGCCCCTGGGTCGAAGCCAATCAGTTGTTCCGTCTTTCGTTCGATCAGCCGGTGTTCGATATCGCTTCACATGTTTGGCTCGAACTGCTTCCGAGCCGCGATCGCGTCCCGTTGAGCGTGATCCGGCGCGTCGATATCGCGGCCGAGGAGCGGCAAGCGCGTGTCCGAGAGGGATGGGAAGCGCCCGATCGCGAGCTTCCCGATGCGCGTACGCGCTATGAGCTCAAACCATCGCGCCCACTACCGTTGGATACGCCACTGGAGTTGGTGGTGGATGAGGCGCTTGCCGGAGAGCAGGGTCCGCTCACCGTGGGTGCGTTGCAGCGCATCCCACTTCGCACCTACGCGACAGTCCGCGTGCAACGCGTCGGCTGCGGCTACGACTACAGCAGTGACTGCCCCTATGGGCCGCTCACACTGACGTTTAATAACCCGATCGAGGTGCAAACGCTCAAGTCACGCGTGACCCTCGATCCACCCGTGACCATCGATTGGGAACGGACTTTATCGGAAGCGAGCAACCAGGAAACCAGCGTCTCGCTGCTCGCCGCCTTCAAGCCAGGAACGCGTTACCGCGTGACTCTCGCGCCCGGCATCACCGATCGTTTTGGACAACGCACGCCCCAACATGTAGGCGAGATCGTCACCAGCGACCTAGCGCCCGAATTGTTCATCGAGCGCGATCGAATGCTGATCGAGGCCGAAGGCGATGGGGTGTTGCCGATACGTACGGTGAATCTCCGATCCGTCGAGGCCGAGATTTGGCGGTTGACACCAGAGGAGCTGGCGCAGGCCGGTCTGCCGAACGCCGACGATCGATCGTGGTTCCCCCAGCGCCCGGCCCGTCGCATCACACTCGATGTCGAGAGCGCGCACAACGCGACGCGCTTCAGCCCGCTGTATCTGCGCCAAGCCGGAGAGCTCAGCGGCGCGTACTTGGTACGGCTGCAAAGTCCTCAACTGCCGATACCGGAAGGAATGCGATCAAGCCCGACATCGCGCGTGCTGGCGCAAGTTACCGACATCGCGGTGCACGCCAAACTCGGCCCGGCGAGTGGCTTGGCATGGGTGACATCGATCGGTTCAGGCAAGCCGATCGAGGCTGCCCGTGTCGAACTCTACGGCGGCTCCAAAGAGCCGTTCTTCTCAGGCGTCTCCGACCGCGACGGCCTCGTGAAGCTACCGGGGCTGGCGATGCGTGCCCCGGATTCGCCATGGGTGTCGACACCTCCCGTGCTGGTCTTGGCGCAGCACGAGCAGATGTTGGGAGCCTCGTTCTCGCAGTTCGATGAAGTGGTCAGCCCCTGGAGTTTCGGGCTGCCTAGCGGTTGGGATGGCCGGCGCGTCGATGCGTTGGGTTTCGTAGCGGCCGAGCGTGGCATCTATCGACCCGGAGATACGGTTCACCTGTTTGGTGTGGCACGCTATCGACAGCTCGGCCTGTTGCATCGCCCGCCGACCGGCACCGCGCTCATGGTGCAACTCAACGA
>CAZAHQ010000062.1:0-11950 GCA_964484415.1 uncultured Acidobacteriota bacterium
GGATGCGATTTCTCGAATTCATCGAGCAGCACCACCGAGAACGGTTGCTTGCGAATCTGATCGACCAACGCATCCTGTTCGTGATCGCCCAGCTCACCCACGATCCGGCCCAGCGCATCCGGCGTCTGCAACTCACTCATATCCAAGCGAATCATCTTGCTCTCGCCGCCGAACAGGAAAGTGGCGAGCGACTTGGCCAGCTCGGTCTTCCCCGTCCCCGTCGGCCCGACGAACAGAAACACACCGGCCGGCCGCGTTGGATCGGTGACTCCCGCCTTGATCATCGCCACACGTTCAACCAAAGAGCGCACCGCTTCGGGTTGCCCGAGTACGCGCGACTCGAAGTTACGTTGCAGTGCCGGAAGATCGAGTGCGGCGCGATCGTCCAAGATCTCCACCGGTAAGCCGGTCGAGTTGGCGAGCGCCGCAAGCAGATCGTCAAGAGTCAATGGCGCGGGCCGATCATGGCGCGATACCGAATGACGCAGGCCATCCTTGAGCAGATTCATCAAGTTGCCGGGGGGCGCCGCATCCGACAGGTACTGCTGCGTCAAGCCCCAGGCTTCGATCAACAATGGTTCCGAAAGCAACCTGGAAGTACCGCCGCTGCTTTGCCGCGCAGCCCAACGCCGCGCCAGGTCCAACGCGGTGGCATCGGTCGCCGGCTCGATACGCGCTTCGACGAAGGCGTTGCCGACACGCGGCTTTGACAACAGCAAGCGCTCGTAGGCGGCCGGTTCGGTTTCACCCAAGATCAACAGATCGCCGCTCTCGACGGCCGGAAGCAGCATGTCCAGCGCGCTGGTGCGGCTGACGGAACTGCGCCCGGTCCAACTCAAGGCGTCGGCATCGCGAACGATCCACACGGCGCGCCCTCGGCGCTTGGCCAGCTCGCGAATCAAGCGCGTGATGCGCCCCTCCAACTCGCCGATGAACTTCTGCTCGGCGTTCAATTCCTCCGGGGCTGCTTCGAAGACGAGCCATTCATCGGCCACCAGCGCCGCCGCGACAGAACGGATCAAGCTGCTCTTGCCCACACCCGACTCGCCCACCACGAGCACCGAGCGCGCCGGCGAGCTCCGCAGGATCTCCAGCAACTGCGTTCGCTGGCGCTCGAGGGCCGGATGCTCGATCAAGCTCTCCGCGCCGCCGCTGTCGCGGCGTACCCGTCCGAACTCTTCGAGAAACTCGATGTCGACAACGCGCGTCTTGGCTCGCGCCAGCTCTTCGCGCAGCGGTGCAACGACCGATGGCGCCAAGCGTCCGAGGATCTCATCGAGCTCCTCGAGTCGCTTTTGCGTTTGGCTATCCAAACCATCGCCAAACGACAATCGCTCTCCGCCCCGGGCACGCCAGGTTAGAAAACTGCCCAGCGGTGGCGCGTTGGCATCCGCGTTCCAGGAGGAATCCAAACTCAGCAGCACGCGGGGCGCGAGCGCTTGGTCGTTGGGTGTGTGCGCGTGAATTGCTTGAAGTGCAAAGAAGCGAGTCCAGGGATGAAAACCCCCCATCGTCTCGATGATCCGCACAACGTACGCCGCACCATCGGAACGCAAGCCAAGCGCCTTGACCGCGGGCCAAGCCAGCGGCCCGCGCGTGCCGGTATACAACTCGAACAACTGCTCGGCGTTCACGTCCGGCTGCAACATGCGATCGCGTGCGGCGCAGAACTCCTCGGACTGATCCAGCTCGTGCGGGTTGGAAACGCGATCGAACGCTTCGCCGACACTCGCATCGATCGTGCTCAACTGTTCGCTGAGTGGTGTCGAGGCATCAAGGTTTACGACCGCCCGGCCCGGTATCCCGGCACTCGGCTCTTTTTGCAACGCGACCGGCTGGGGCCGAGTCGATGGCGACGTGGCCGCGGACCCATTTGCTGCGGAAACCGCACTCTCGATCGCGGCGTCGGGAGCTGTGTTCGGTGCAGACGATTCGTGACGCTGCGCCGTTGCGCGGTTACTCCCCCTCGACCGCTCCCGCAGCCAAAGAAACACGAACAACGCCGTCAGCAGGAACGACAGACCGGACCACCAACTCATCGGTGCACCTCGATGAAGGCGCCCATTCTAACGAGCGATGGCCCAAAGGTCGCTGCGGTCGGATCAATCGCGTCGGTCAGGTGTTGCTTAGCGGCGCTACGGCTCCTGCGGCCTGAATCGAACCTGTTGGTTGCAACGAGCCGCCGGCCGGCTCATCGGTGATCGCCGCTAAGGTGATCGTCCCCAGATCCTTGGGTAGATCGACGGTCAGCGAGCCTCGCCCGCCTGCGTCGACATCGAACGTCCCAGCCGGGACCTTGCGCTGGTCGTCGGTGATGAACCAAAGCTCGTACGTTCGACCGGCTGGTAACGGCGCGAGCGAGGCGACATACAGATGCCAACGCTGGGCATCGACATCCCACATCACGCGCGCCTTGGCCGCCGGTTGCGTGGCGGTGCCGGTGAGCGGCACCAGTTGCAGGCGATTGGACGTCAAGAGTCGCTCGGTCTGCATCACGCGATCGGAGGAGGCTTGCAGGATGCCGATCTGCTGAGCCTGCACGGCGAGCTGAGTTTGCAGTGCTTGTTGACGTTGCCGCATCGGTACCAGCACCGCGGCGCCGGTCACCGTGGCAGCCAATGCAGCGGCAGCCAGCGGCGCGCGCCACGCGGTGGTGCGCGGACGCGCTCTAGTTCCCAAGGCATCGCGCCGCGGCGCATTCCAACGGCCTAGCTGTGGTTCCTCCGAGATTCGCTGCATCACGCGCGCACGCAACTCACGCGGCGGCTCGATCGGGTCGAGCGCATACGCCAGGTGCGAGACGAGCGCCTCGGATTCCGCCATCGCGCCGACGCAGGTCGGACAACCGGACGAAAGATGTTGCGTCACGCGGGGCTGTTCGTCAGCGTCGAGTGCCCCGGCGGCCAGCAACAGAATGTCGTCCCTCAACAGATCGCAGTTCATGGTGTTGCTCCGCCGCCGTAGAGCGGCTGTAACGCCTCGCGTAGTTGCAGCAATCCCTGCCGAATTCTGGTCTTCACCGTTCCGAGTGGTTCGCCCAACGTGGCGGCCACTTGGCTGTGGCTCATTCCCTGCAAGAAGGACAGCTCCACCGCTTGCCTTTGCGCGGCCGTCAGTCCATCGAGCGCGCGATGCACTCGTTGGCGACGCTCCTCATCGAGCGTGGCACCGAGCGGGCTCGGCGCCGCGTCGATCCCCGCATCGGCATAAGCCTCTTCCGCCGACTGTGGGCTGTCGACGATCACCGCGCGATCGCGCTTGCGGGTCCGTAGTCGATCGATTGCGCGACTGCGCGTCAGGTTGATCAAGTACGCCACCGGAGCACCGCGGCCCCGCTCATAGCGATCGGCGCGCCGCCACAGCTCCATGAACAACTCGGAGAGTACTTCCTCCGCCTCATTGCGATCGCGCAGAATCCGCAGGCAAAGCGCGAACATCAGCTTGGCGTGTCGATCGTACAACTCGGCGAATGCGTTTTGATCGCCTCGTGCAATCGCCGCCATGAGCTGCATGTCATCGGGCGGAGTTGCGGTGGGACCTGCACCGGTCAATCGGCCTCCTCGTCTTAGCGCCTGTAGTAGGGGTATACGAAGGAAACGTCCGTTTGGACGTCGGCCGGTTTTCCCGGCGCTTACTTGCCGATGCAGAAGCGGCTGAAGACACGACCCAGCAGCGCCTCGGTATCGAAATCACCGAGAATCGAGCGCAGTGCCGCGATCGCGGTGCGCAACTCCACCGCCACCAATTCGCCGCCGGCGTTTTCTTGCGCCAACGCTCGCCCACGCTGCAGCGCAGCGATCGCGGATTCCGCGGCAGCACGATGACGCTCCGTGGCCAGCGCCACACTTTCGATCGGCGCCGATCCGGGGGCATGCAGTCTTTCGGCCAGGGTGTCGATCAACTCATCGATGCCAACTCCCGTGACGCTGCTCACGCAGATCGACCCCTCGATCAACGGCGCGGCCTGCGGTAGATCGGCGTGCGTGGCCACAGGCAGCCCATTCGCCTCGGGTCGCCAAGGCTTCGAGCCATCGTAGACACTCAACACCAGGTCGGCGCCCGCGGCCGCCTCGCGCGCTCGACGCATTCCTTCCGCATCGGCGGCACCTGAGGGTGCAACGCCGACACCGGCCGCATCGAGCAACACGATCGGCAAACCGCCAATCACGATGGTCTCCTCGACGACATCGCGGGTCGTTCCGGGTTCGGGCGAGACGATCACGCGATCTCGCCCCACGAGTGCGTTGAACAACGATGACTTCCCGGCGTTCGGTGGACCGAGCAACACGACGCGGGCTCCCTCGCGCACGCGCCGCGCGTTGTCGCTGTCGCCAAGCACCTGTTGCAGTTGGCTCACGATCGTATCGATTCGCTGCGCGGCATCGGCTCCCGCCAAGCCGAGATCGGCTTCACCATCCGCAAAATCCAAACTCGCCTCGACATCGGCCAGAAGGTCGAACACCGCTTCGGCCAACGGCGTGATCGCGCGCCCCACCTCGCCCCGCAGTTGGCGCGCCGCGATGCGCGCCTGTTCCGCCGTGGTGGCGTCGATCAGATCGGCCACCGCCTCGGCCTGCGCCAGGTCGAGTTTGCCGGCTCGCAACGCGCGCAACGTGAACTCGCCGGGCTCTGCCGGCCGAGCGCCCGCCGCGCGGCAGGCCGAAACGAACGCGGTGAGGGTGGCCGTCGACCCGTGAAGCGAGCACTCCGCCAGGTCCTCACCGGTGTAGCTCGCCGGGGCTGCATATAAGAGGACAAGACCCTCATCGATCACGCCGCCGTCGGAGGCCAGGAACTCCCCGAACATCGGGCGGCGTACCCACAACCCCTTCAGTGGGGTCTTTCTGCGGAAGACTCGGGCCAGGACTTGCCGGGTTGCCGGCCCGGAAACCCGCACCACGCCTAGCGCCGAACGGCCCATTGGCGTGGCCAGAGCCACGATCGTGTCCTGGGACTGAAACGGTGAATGCGTCATGGGCGGAGCAATTGTGGTCGCTGTCGCCTTGACCCGTCCATGGGTAGAGGCGAAAGTGTCTGTGCCGAATCGGATCGCTGGGTGTCGAGACGGGTTGAGGAGCTGGTGATGAGAACGTTGCTGCGTCGTGTCTTGTCTTTGCTGTTGGTGTCGATGCTGGCGCTGCCGTTGTCAGCCATCGCTGCATCTCCTGCTGCTGCTGCCAACGCCGCCGAGGTGCGCGGCGTGTTGTTGAGCGCCGACGGTACACCGGCGATCGGCTTTCAGATTGGATTGCGATCCAAGACCGGTGATCTGTTCTTGTCAGCACCTACCGGCGCCGATGGTGCCTTTGCTGTGGAGTCATTGCCGCCGGACACCTACCGCGTCGTTGCTTTCGCTCCGGATGGCGCCGAGTTTCCAGTTCTCGGACGCGAGGTGGCGTTGAAGGCAGGGCAGGTGGAACGAATCGAAGCGCGACTCGCTGACAAATCGATCTCGCCCGGTTCGCTGCAGGGCGCCAGCGATAAGGGTGCAGCGGCCGGAACAACAAGCAAGAAGCGTGGCTTCGCTGGGTTCTGGGGCACCACAGGCGGGAAGATCGCGGTGATCGTCGGCGGCGCATTCGCGGTTGGGTTGGCTGTCAGCTCCGGCGGCGACAACAACAAGGAAAGGAATCCGTCACCGAGTGTACCGTAAGGAACCTTTGTTGTTGTTGATCGCAGCGGCGATTGCACTCGCCGTCTCTGCGGTTGCTCCGATCGACCGCGGAACATGGTGGCTCGAGGTGGCGCCGGTACTGATTGGCGCGCCCGTGCTGGTTGCCACGGCGACTCGGTTTCCGCTCACACCGTTGGTCTATCGCTTGCTCTTTATCCATGCACTGATCCTGATGCTCGGCGGGCACTACACCTACGCCGAGGTGCCATTGGGCCGCTGGGTGCAGGAGTGGTTCGGTCTGGCGCGCAATCACTACGATCGTCTCGGCCACTTCGCGCAAGGGTTCGTCCCCGCGATGGTTGCGCGCGAACTACTGCTGCGCGTGTCGCCGCTTCGACCCGGCAAGTGGTTGTTCTTTCTGGTCTGTTGCGTGTGTCTGGCGTTGAGCGCGTGCTACGAATTCATCGAGTGGTGGTCGGCGCTGATCTTGGGTCAAGGCGCCGATGCGTTTCTCGGAACGCAGGGCGATCCGTGGGACACGCAATGGGACATGTTCTTGGCGCTGGTCGGCTCGCTCTGCGCGCAACTGTCGTTGGCGCGACTGCATGGTGCGCAACTGCAGCGCCTGGGGCGATAGATACTGCGGTTGGTCAGTGCGTCCGGCTGCGTCGTGCTCGGTTCTTGCACAGTTGGGTTGAAAAAGAAGCGGGTGACGGCGCGTCGCCATCACCCGCTCCAGTGACTAGTGTCGATGCGGCGCTACGGGATGCAGCTATTGACCGTATCGCGTGTGTGGCAGGCAGCAGCAGCAGGTGCTCGTGCTGTCCCATTGGACTGCGACCCGTAGCTCCCTTCGAAGCCTCCGTCATTCGGAACGATCAGGAAGAAATCGCCGGTGCCCGCGCCTTGCGGCACGGTGACGCTGGTGCTGGTGACGTCGCATTGCCCGGGTTCGGGCGCTATCGATGAGTACCCAGAACTGAGGTTGCCGCGATAGACGCTGTAGCGGGACGTTCCCCCGCAGTCGGTGGCCCACGTGAGAGCAAGTGCCCCACCCGATTTGGTGATTGTCAGGTTCTTGGTGGAACCGGGATTGGCGCGCGTCACCGGTTGGCACGAGTTGCGGGTCACGCCGAATAGCCGCAGGTCGTCGATGGTCCAGCCGGCACCATTGACCACCTGATTGCTGATGAGACGGAAGCGCACGCGGAAGTTCGGGCTACGGTCGGCGATCGCCGAGACGTCGTAGCTGACCAGCGTCCAACTGGTCGCGTCAGTGCCGTCGTTAACGGAGTAGATCGTGGTCCAGGTGGTGCCGTTGTTGCTGACTTCTACCGAAGCGATGTCTTGCGGAATCACGTTGAGCCACCGAGCGAACTGCAGCGAGACAGCCACGGCATCGCTGCAGTTGATTGCCGGCGAGGTTGCGATCGCGTCTTGGTTCGATTCGTAGTTGCCGATCGACGGACCGGTGCCTGTCAAATCGTTGCCCATCACTTTCGTTCCAGCGAAGGCGGTCGTGGGGTCCGGTTGCGGCTTCGGCTGGCCTGGAATCGTGTTGCCTCCTCCTTTGCCCAACGGATTGCGCTGCTCCCACTCGGCGGTGCCGGCAAAGGTCCAGCCCAGATTGGTCTCGAAGCTGTCGGCGAAGAACTGTTGCGGTGCTCCGGCACCACCGACGAGCACGCGCAGTTTGCCGATTTCGACCGGGTAGGTGTTGCTCGGATCGATCGATCGAATGTTGAAGACGTCGAATAGGATGTCGTTACCGCAGGGGAAGTTCTGCCCGACCTGGAAGCGGATAGCTGTGCCGCTGGCGACGAAGTTGACCGGCATGTCGGCGAACAGCGCGTTGGAGATCACCATTCCAACCGCCCCCGCGTTGCCCGCCGAGGGGCGTACGCTCGCACTCACGTTCAACGCAGTCTCGTTGCCGATGTTCTTCAGGCGCACCGTCAGGTCCCAGACTTCGCCCGGGTCGACGGCGCCATTGTTGTTGCCTTGCACCTGCGTGAGGTTGACGTAGTCGTTGACACGAATGTCCGGTCCGTTGACGACGATGTTCTTGTCGACGTTCTTCGGACAACTCACACCGTCGCGGGTCGTCAGCTTGGCGATGCCGTTGTAAGGCCGGTTGTAGACGAGCGTTGGATCGGCAACGACCGAGTCGATGGTGCCGTCGGAGTTGACGTCCCACTGATACGTGAACGGGCCGCCGTCGCCCCCCGAAACGGTGCTATCGAACAGGACGTTCTGCCCGACGCGCGCCGGGTTTGGCGTGGCGGTGAAGTCTGCCGTGGGCGCTACGCACACCGAGCCTGTCCCGCCTGTGGTAACCAATGCAAACACGATGTCGGTCTCCGGCGTGGCCAGGTACTGGTCTTGATTCACCTCGCGCGCTTCGATTTCGACCTTCCACAAACCGGCCGCCGGGTTTTGAACGAACACGTTCTCGACGTTGTTCTTGCCGTCGCGCGTGCCGTTGGGGAGCGAGTAGTTCCCGGCATCCAGGCCAAAGTTGCCGCGGTAGATCGTTCCGCTCGGTGACGTAACGGTAAGGTCCAGATCGTTGATCCGATGCAGCGATGCCGATGTCGTGCCCGGGTTGTCGTTGTAGTTGAGCGTTACCTTCAGCTCTGCTTCACCGCTGTGTACATCGATATCGTAGGAGACCTTGTCGTTGACCTTCAGCACCACCGTTTCATTGATGATGAAGCTCTGGGCCGCGCGCTCCTTGGCGTTACGCATGTTGGCTCGGCCCCAACCCTGGTGGACACGCGTGAGATCGCTGTTGGTGCCGCTGAACGGGTATTGGCTGGCGCTATTGATCATCAACGCTTTGAGCGTAGAAGAGTGCGGTTGGCGATCGAACACCGTGGCGCCGACCGGGTTGGTGCCCCACACATTGTCGGCATACATCTGGACGATCAAACCCATCACTCCGGCTGTGGCCGGCGTTGCCGCTGACGTGCCGTTGAACCCGCTGGTGTATCCGTTGCCGGTGGTCGTGGTGTAGATGTCGTCATACCAATACGAGATGTCGGGCTTGATGCGGCCGTCTGCAGCCGGGCCGATCGACGCGCCGGAACACCAGCAATCGTCCGCTGTGGTGGGCGTGTCGTAGTGATTGACGGCGCCGACGCTCAAGATGTTCTTGGCCCACGCTTGTGGGCGGCTATCTTGATTGCCGGCATTCGATTGCGACTGCGCGATCGCAAAATCCAGGCGCCAGATAATGTCGTCCATCTGTTGCGATACCGAGTCGTAGGTGCGATTGCGCGCATCACCCCATGAGTTGCTTTGAAACGACGCGAAGTACGGGGCTTGCTTGAGCTGTTGAGTGTGAGCGAAACGATCACCCAGGTTGTCGTAGTCGGCAGCGATACCCTGAGCGCAGGGTAAGTGACTGGTCGCCTGGGCCTGCCCGTCGCCGTCGCGCGCGCCGTTGCCGAACACCATCCCGTAGGTCGAGGTGCCGTGGCTATCGACGATGACGGCACCGTGCAGCAGGATCCCATCGAAATCCTGGTGGGTCGTTTCGAACCCAGCGTCCAGGACTTCGCCCCGCACGCCGGTTCCGCAGTATCCGTAGTTCGTCTCGGCCCAATTAGCGCCGGAGTCTTGGCGCGTGATGTCCATGTCGTTTTCTTTCGGTGTCCACGGATCGATCCAAGCGACATCGTTGTGCCCGGCCAACGCACGCAGTTGATTGCGCGTCAGATTGATCTCGATGATGTAGCCGCTCGGATACCACTCGACGATCTCGGCGCCCAAGGCCCGTGCCGCTTCCGCGATGCGCGACTTGCCGGTATCGCCCCATTCCAGCGCCACCACGCGCATGCGCTTTGCTTCCTCGCCGACGCCCGGTGCATCCAGCCAGGCTCGCACTTCGGGACTCACGCGATACCACGGCTGGTACGGCTCGACCCGTTCGACGAAGTCGAGCGCTGCGAGTTTGGGAAGTTGCGCCCGATCGATGCGCACGATGTAGGTGTTGTAGGGCATGAAACTCAAGACTTCGGCACCCTGAGCTTGGAGTCCTTCGACCCACTCGGGAATGCTCACCGTTCGCAATTGCACCAAGAACAGTTTTCCGTCGACCGGCAGCTCGTAGCCGAATCGCGCCGCGGGCAGTGCTCGGCCCACAGCCGGCTGGCCGTCGCGCAACATGATATTCGTCGCGGTCTCGCGCGAGTCCCACCACGACTGACCGCCATCGCGTGTGATGGAAAACCAGCGCTCACCCGCTTCGTCCCAAGTCACGAACGACGCGCGATGCGCAGGATCCAGGCCGGTGACACCGACACTGACAGGAGCAGCGGTTTCGCGCAGAAGTTGGGTTGTTTGAGTCGCCCCCGGACCCGGTGTCGTCACCGAAATGCGATTGATCCCGTCCTCGCCGCGAACGACCTCGAGCTTCGGTCTGAGGTCGGACGTCGCCGGGTTGACGGCTGCCAACGTGAAACTACAAAACACCAAGGCGACGGCGGAAACCATCGGAACATTGCGGATCATCGGGCCTCTCCCTCCGAGGGACGGGGAAATCTACTCCGGTCGAGCCCCGAATCGCATTCGGAATATCGACTGTTTTCGCTGCCGTTTACGCATCCTGTTTGGTCGCCGGCGTTCGTGACGAACCGCAGGCGCCGGTGTCGCTCCGGGGACTCGATCCCTACAATGCCTGCCCCGGAGCCCCTGTGCCGTCTTTCCTTACCGATGCGTTTGTCGAGGCCGTCGAGGTCGCCGCCGTCGTGTTCGTGTTGATGGTGGTGGTCGAGCTCGTGAACGTGCGCCTGCAGGGGCGGCTGACTCGACTGCTAGTGGACCGGCCTGGGATGAGTTACGTGATCACCGCGCTGTTAGCCATCATCCCGGGTTGTGAGGGGGAGTTCCTGACGGTCACGTTGTATTCACACGGCGCTTTGACCTTTGGCGCGTTGCTCACGTGCATGATTGCAACCACCGGCGACGAAGGATTGACCATGCTGCAAATGATTCCTGGTCAAACCGCTGTGCTATTCGTATCGCTAGCTGTGATTGGGATTGTGCTGGGGTGGATCGCCGACAAGGTCTGGGATCGGGTCGGGCCGCCGCGCGCCGTGTGCGAGGAGTTGCCGCATCATCCCGGCGCGGAAGGACTCGGCCACTTCTTCAAAGAACATGTGGTGCATCACGTACTCGGCAAACACCTGCCGCGTATTTTCTTGTGGACGTTTGGCGCGTTGATCGTCGCCAACCTAGCCAAACCGTACTTGGTCCCGGATGAGGGGGGCGTGCGTAGCGGCTTGCATGGGATAGCGCTGATCGTGGTGGCAGCGTTGGTCGGCTTGATCCCTTCGTCGGGACCGCACCTGTTGTTCGTGGCGCTGGTTGCCAACGGTTCGGCCCCTTTTTCGGTACTCTTGGCCAACAGCCTGTCGCAGACTGGGCACGGCGTGTTGCCGCTGTTTCACACCTCGTGGCGTCTGGTGTTGTTGATCAAAGCGATTACTCTTGTGGCCGGTTTGACCCTCGGCGGTTTGCTGATGGCGGCCGGCATGTGAGGCTTATGAGCGATCAAACGCTGTACCGTCGTCACCTCGCAGCACTCGACACATTCCTCGCCGACGCTCTGCAACGCGCCGGCAAGAAAGGCGTTGCACTCGACGGGGTCGTGCTGCACGCCGGACGCACGACGATGCATCACGCGGACGATCAGCCGCTATCGTTCCGTCCCACCCCGCACTATCTCCGCTACGTGCCACTGCATGGACCAGAGCACCTGGTGCTCGCGGTACCGGGACGCAAACCGGTGGTCGTGCGTGTGGCCCCCGCCGATTTCTGGGAAGAGGTGCTGCCGCTATCTCCGTCGTATTGGCAGAACAGCGTCGAGTTGCACCAGGTCGAGACGTTCGATCAAGCGGTGAAGGCGTTGGGCCCGCTGCCGAAGGTTGCCTACATCGGCAACAGCGCAGAGGCGGCGACGACATTGGGGATCGCCACGGAGCATGTCGAGCCGAACGCTTTGATGCAGCCGCTCGATTGGCATCGCGGCACCAAGACCGACCACGAGGTCGCACTGCTGGACGCGGCCTGCGTGCGCGGCGCCGAGGGGCATCGCGTCGCGCGCAAAGCGTTCGAGTCGGGAGCATCCGAGCGCGAGGTGCATTGGGCCTACCTGCAGGCCTGCGATCACATGGAAGAGGAGTTGCCGTTCACCTCGATCGTGGCGTTCGACGAGAAGGCGGCCACGCTGCACTTTCACAACAAACGAGGCCGCGAGGCGGCACCCGGCACGACATTCATCATGGACTCCGGTGCGATGGTCGATGGCTACGCATCGGACATCACTCGCAC
>CAZAHQ010000063.1:0-2885 GCA_964484415.1 uncultured Acidobacteriota bacterium
ACGTCTTGCTTTGTGCCCCCCCCCAGACTAGCGTCTGCTTCGCTACAGTTGTTGCCCCGTTTTCCATTGACCTTGTTCGCTGAAACCCATCTGACTCGAGAAGATACATGAAACAGTTGCTCCAAAACCTCCGCGACGGCGCCTTCACCCTGGCCGAAGCCCCCTTCCCCACGCGCCCTCCCGGATTCGCCCTGGTGGCGAATCGGGCCTCTCTGATCAGCGCCGGCACCGAGCGCTCCACGGTCAAAGCAGCTCAAGCCAGCCTGCTCGGCAAGGCGCGCCAGCGGCCTGACAAGGTTCGGCAGGTCCTCGACAACATCAAGAAAGAGGGTCTGTTCGCGACCATCAACAAGGTCAAGGAGAAACTCGATCAGCCCAAAGCGCTGGGGTACTCGTCTGCCGGCGTGGTGCTCGAGTGTGACGCTGGTGAAACAGCGTTCAGGGTCGGCGATCGGGTGGCGTGTGCCGGCCAGGATTACGCCTCGCATGCCGAGGTGGTGATCGTTCCTCGCAATCTGGTGGTCCCACTCCCCGACGACGTGCCGTTCGAGGCCGGTTCCTTTGCGGCGGTTGGGGCAATTGCGCTCCAAGGCGTGCGACGCGCCGACGCGCATCTCGGCCAGCGTGTGTTGGTGATTGGACTCGGTCTGATCGGACAGTTGACTTGGATGTTGCTCGAAGATGCGGGCGTGACGGTAATCGGCACCGATGTCTCGGCGCATACCGTCGGGACGGCGCGGGCCCTGGGCCTGAAGCACGCGTTGGTGCGCGGCCAGGACGACATCGAAGGGACGTGTGCAGCACTCACGGCCGGGCACGGTGTCGATGCCGTCATCATCACCGCGTCGGCCAAGAGCAACGATCCGATTGAGTTGGCGGGCGTGGTGTCGCGCGAGCGGGCTCGCGTGGTGGTCGTCGGGAGCGTCACGATGGACGTCCCGCGCGACCCTCACTACTACCGCAAGGAACTCGACGTGGTCATTTCTCGCTCCTATGGGCCGGGCCGGTACGACGCCGAATACGAAGAGGGCGGCACCGACTACCCGTACGGCCACGTACGCTGGACGGAGGGGCGCAACATGCAGGCGTTCCTCGAGTCGGTCGCGCGCGGACGCACCAAGGCAACCGAACTCATCACGCACCGCTTCCCGATTGCCGAGGCCGAGGATGCGTACCGGATTGTCAGCGGTGAGCGGCAGGAACCGCATATCGGAATCGTGCTGACTTATCCCGAAGAGACCTCGCGGCACGACGCAATCGCACTCAAACCGGTCGCCGCGCAAGCCAAGAGCGGCGTGGTGCGTATCTCGTTCGCCGGGGCCGGCTCGTTTGCGCGCTCGTATCTGCTGCCGCACTTGAAAGACAAGCCGGGCGTCGAACTTGTATCAGTCGCCACGGCGAAGGGATACACCGCGGTCGATGCGGCCAAGAAATTCGGCTTCGCCGAAGCTGCCAGCGATGCAGCAGCCGTCTGTGCTGATCCGCGCGTCGATGCTGTATTCATCGCCACACGCCACGATCATCACGCCTCGCTCGCGCAGCGCGCGCTCGCCGCGGGCAAGCATCTGTTCGTGGAGAAACCGCTGTCGATCGACATCGCCGGCCTCGCCGCGTTACTACCGATGGCCGAGGCCAGCGGCCGGATCGTGCAGACCGGTTTCAATCGCCGCTTCTCGCCGTTGGCGGTAAAGCTGCGCCAAACGCTGGCGGCATCGGCCACCCCGGTACAAATCACCTATCGGGTCAACGCTGGACCGTTGCCGGCCGATCATTGGTTGCTGCACCCCGAGCAAGGCGGCGGCCGGATGATCGGCGAAGGGTGTCACTTCATCGATCTGATGCAGTTCCTCACCAACGAACTGCCAGCGCGGGTCACCGCGTCACGATTTGGCGACGACGCCACCGGCTCGATGACTGTGTTGATAGAGTTCGCCGGCGGGTCGGTGGGGGTTTTGGTATATCAAGCCAACGCATCGCCAAATGTTCCGAAGGAGCGGATCGAAGCGTTTAGCGGCGGGCATGGCGGCATCATCGACGATTGGCGCAGCGTCGACTTGATGGATGGCCGCAAGACCAAGAAGGTCACCGCATCGGGCCAAGCCAAGGGCTACGCGGAAGAGATCGCCGCTTTCTTGGCGTCGATCAGATCGGGACAACCGGCGATCTCTTTGCAGAGCCAAGCGCTGACCACGATCTGCACCTTCGCAACGATCGAGAGTTGGACCACGCGTCGGCCGGTCGATGTGACGCTGCCGCCTCGATCGTGAGCGCACCGTCTGCCGCCGCGGCGCTCGAGGCTCTCTGGGCCCACTGCGTCGAGCGCGATTGGCAGGGTTGGGATCCGTACGACGGGCTGATGGTGCAGCGTGCGCCTGCGACTTGGTTGCTGCGCTCTCGCGCCGGCCGATTGGCGTTGATCCAAGGGTTCAAGCGCTCGCCGATCAATCTGCGGCCGCTGTTTGGCGTGCCGGCGTTGCGCAACCCGAAAGCCATGGCGCTGGGGCTCATGACAGCCTGCCGATTGGCAGCGCTGCCCGCTTGGCGCAACCGTGCGCTCCCCGAAGCGCAGAGACTTGTGAACGATTTGCATCGACTCGCCACACCGACCACACATGGCCATGGATGGGGCTATCCGTTCGATTGGCAGGCGCGCGCTTTCTTCATCGGTCGCGGCGTGCCGACGGTGGTCTGCACCGGCTTCGTGGTTCGCGCGCTCGATCTGGCGCATGAGGTAACCGGAATCGACTCGTCCCTGCAGATCGCAAAGGCGGCGGCGTTCGTGGAACATGACCTGAATCGCAGCGAGTCGAGTGATGGTTTCTGTTTTTCGTACTCGCCGCTTGATAAGTCCGAAGTGGTCAACGCCACGCTGCTGGGTGCGGAGA
>CAZAHQ010000063.1:2985-11945 GCA_964484415.1 uncultured Acidobacteriota bacterium
TACTCGCCGCTTGATAAGTCCGAAGTGGTCAACGCCACGCTGCTGGGTGCGGAGACCCTGGCACGACACGCGCGACGCAGCGCTGATCGCGGCGCTCTGGAGCGCGCGCTGCCTACCGTGCAATGGTCACTGTCGCGACAGAATGACAAGGGTGGCTGGGCCTACGGTCAAGCGGGGCATCATCGCTGGGAGGATGCGTTTCACACCGGGTTCAATCTGGCCAGCTTGATGTCGATTCGCGCCGCCGCGACCGCGTTGGGCCTCGATCCGAATACCGTCATCGACCAACGGCGATTGACGCAGTCCTATCAGCACTACGCCGAGAGTTTCTTCGATCCGGATGGTCGTCCCTGGTACTACAGCCATACCCCCTGGCCGATCGACGGACATGCAGCGGCGGTTGCCGTGCTCACCCATCTGACGTTTTCGCTCGATGACCGTGCGGCCCGCGACCGCGCGGCGCGCACGCTTGCGTGGAGCCTCGCGCATCTGTGGAACCGGCGCGGTTGGTTTGATTTCCAAGTCCATCGCTGGGGACGAATTCGCGTACCGTACCTTCGATGGATCCAGGCCTGGATGCTGTTGGCGCTGGCCGAGTACGTCGCAACTACCGACGCTCGCGATTGAACAGCCACGCCTTGAGAAGCAGCCACAAGAAGTGTGTATTGGTGACGAGGTACCGCTTCCACATCCGACCCGGTTCCTGTACCAGTCGATAAGCCCATTCCATCCCGAGCCGCTGCCACGATTCCGGAGCCCGCTGCACAAGCCCGGCGATGACATCGAACGATCCACCCACCCCCATCGCGAACGGGACGCCCAGGGCATCGCGCTGCCGAATCAAAAATCGCTCCTTGCGCGGCGTCGGCATCGCGACGAACAACAGGTCGGCCTTGCTCGTGCGCACCGCCTCGACGACCGCACTCTCCTGGATGGGGTCTTCCTCTTTCCAGTAGCCGTGGTGCAGTCCTGCGACTTGCAATCGAGGATGGCGCGCGCACAGTTGCGCCACACAGGCCTCGACAACCTCCAACTTGGCGCCTAGAAAAAAGGGGCGGTATCCACGCTCTTCCGACAACATCACCAAGCGCTGCATCAGATCGATGCCGGCGATCCGCTCCGGCAACGGTCGGCCCAGCACTCTCCCCGCCAGGACAATCGAGGCGCCGTCGGCATGAATCATGTCGAACGCGTTCATCAATCCTAGAAACTCCGGATCGGAGGCCAATTTGGAGACCTTCCCGGCATTGAGGACGGAGTGCATGATGACGCGCCGTTCGCGGATCGCCGCGTCGATGGCGTCGACCGCCTGATCCATGCTTTCGCTCCGAACGGGCACACCGAACAGCCACTTCGGGGTATCTTCCGCGCGACTAGCCAAGGGTCACCTGAGTGAATTGGGGGGGACCCCCTTGGAACAAGCGGCGCGCCGAGTCGCCGATGAGTGGCGTTCTGGGCTGCGCCTCAACTCGCCACTTCCGGTCTTGACCGGATACGTTGGCCTGCCGGAGAGAGGGCGATAGATTCCCCCCATGCTTCAAAGCCATTCGAGACACCCGTCGCTTCTCCTGATCGCCGTTGCCGATGCGTTGATTGCCACCTTGTCGCTGTACTTGGCGTACCTGCTTCGAGCCAGCATTTTGCCGCGCTTTTCCAATGTCTGGACCGGACGCGTGGAACTGTATCCCACGTTCTTGGTGTTGTTGGCGGGTACGGCCCCAATCTTGATCGCGGCGCTTTACTTCGGCGGTGGTTACGATTGGGCACGTCTCCGCAGCGGCGCCAACGTGCTGCTGGCGGTGGTCAAGGCATTCGCGCTGAGCACCCTGGCGGTTCTTGCGTTCGCCTACGTACTGCGCGATCAAACGTTCTCGCGCGCGATCGTTGCGATCTACCTGACACTGTCGATGGTCGGGTTCTTCCTGGTTCGGTTGGTCGCGCGCGACATCTTGCGCTACCTGCACTCGCAAGGAATCGGCCTTCAGAATGCGATCGTGGTCGGCACGGGACCGGCGGCGCAGACACTTACCGAGATGCTGGAACGCCGGCCGTATCTGGGGATGCGCGTCGCTGGTTCGGTGTCGCTCCCGGGTGAACGGGATGAGGTCCCTGAGCTTGCAACGTTGGGCACTGTCGAGGACCTTCCCAACCTCGTCGACAGCCAGGTGATCGATGCGGTGATCTTCGGTGTGGGATTGGATGAAGCCTCTCGCTACGACAAGGTCATTTGGAAGCTCGAGGAAGTGGGAACCACGGTTCACCTACGTGGCGACGCGATTGGAGTGCTCCTATCGCGGACCTTCGTGGGCGACTTCGAAGGGATGCCGATTCTCACCCTGAAGTCGACGCCGGCCGATCCAATGGCGTTGGCGCTCAAGCGAATTCTCGATTTCGCCGCAGCGCTCGTGGGTCTGCTGCTGCTCTCGCCCGTATTTCTCGTCACGGCTCTTGCGGTCAAGCTCACCAGCAGCGGGCCGGTGTTCTATCACCAAGAGCGGGTCGGCTTGTCCGGCCGCCGGTTCAAGATGCACAAGTTTCGCTCGATGATGTCCGATGCCGACACTCGGCTGCACGAAGTCATGGCCCAGAACGAAATGACCGGACCAGTCTTCAAGATGACCAACGACCCTCGCATTACCAAGATTGGGCGCTGGATCCGCAAGTTCAGTGTGGACGAGTTGCCGCAACTTTGGAACGTGCTGGTGGGCGAGATGAGCCTTGTCGGACCCAGACCCCCGCTCCCCAAAGAAGTCGAACTCTACGAGCGATGGCAACGCCGTCGCCTCTCGATGAAGCCGGGAATCACCTGCCTCTGGCAAGTGAGTGGCAGGAACGATATCGATTTCGAAACGTGGATGAAGCTCGACATGGAGTACATCGACAACTGGAGTCTTATCCTAGACCTCAAGATCTTGTTCAAGACGATCCCTGTCGTGTTGTTGGCCAAAGGAGCGAAGTAGGTCGCGCCTAGCTTCAACGGACAAACGCCGCAAAGGCTGCGATTGCTCTCCTCAGTCTCTGCGGACAAGCACCACGAGGACACGCACCATTTCAGCCTCTCACCGTGACCATCGCTCCTACACCAACCTCCCAGACTAAGGACAAGGGTTCGTGTTCTCGCGCGATACGGTATCGCCTGCACCCAAAGCCGCCTCTCCTCCCGCGCCGACGCCGGTGACCAGCCAGTAGAGCGCCGTGGATGATGAGGGGATCGTACCGGCGCTGAACGCAGTCGTTGCGAATCGACAGAACTACGCCGCATACAGATTGCTGCCCGGCAGCTGCGTGTACACGACTGAAATCAGGAGATCGGAAAGTGAACCGCGATAAAGGTTGTACTGACTGAACGCTGGGTCCGATTGCCACGTCACCACGGGGTGCGTGACACCGGAGAACAGGATCACGCCGTCGTCGTGGTCGCACTCATCACTTTGACCGTCATTGCCGAGATCGTGCTGCGACTTGTTGCGCGTGGTCGGGCGGTTGTCGCTGGCGTCACCGTGTCCGTGTGGTTGGTGTTTTCCTGAACGGGATCGGCAATCAGCGGGCAGCCATCGCAGACGTCGCCGATCGAGTCCCCATCCGCGTTGTTCTGCCCTGGATTCGGCGTCGTTGAACAGTTGTTTCGAGCAACAGTGACCTGGTCTCCGTCCGCATCGATGCAGGGCGTCTCGCGAACGATGGCAGCGCCTTCAGTCGAGACCCCGTCGCAAACTACTCCCGACTCCTGCGGAGATTAGGTGTGGCCAATCGGATTCCGATTTGTCCGGAGCCGCAAACCTCACAAGCGATCACACGACGGCCGAGCCACTCCCCCAGCACCTCCCAGGAGCCTCGCCAGTGCCGCAATCTGTGCGGGTGTTGTCCGACAACACCCGCCGATCAGTCGCGCGCCTGCCGAAATCCACGTAGCCCCCCAGACCGCAAAGTCTGGTTTCGCGGCCGTGTGATCCACCCACGCGCGTCGCTTCGCGTCCCACGTCTCACCACTATTCGGATACGCCACCAGCGGTTTGTCGGTCACCACGCGCAGTCTTTGCAACAACGGCTCGACCAACGCGGGAGCGACGCAGTTCACACCCACGGCCACAATCGCGGGACTGTCGTTAGCCAACTCGGCGCAGCGCTCGATCGGCTCACCCGCAGCGGTGTGTGCGTCATCGCGCGCCGTGAACGAGAGCCAGGCTTGCGCTCCAGGGATCGCCTCGAGCAGGCGCACCAGCACCTCGGCCTCCGCGATCGTCGGGAGTGTCTCGAAGGCCAAGAGATCGGGACGCGGCGCGAACAGCGCCTCGAGTCGCGGCTGATGGAACTCCCTCAGCGACGACATGGACACGCCGTAGTCACCGCGATACTCGGATCCATCGGCCAGAAACGCGCCATACGGCCCGACAGACGCCGCGACCGCGTAGTCCCGACCCAACCCCTCCCCGGCGCGGCGGGCCAGCCTCACGGTCTCCCCGAGCGTGGCGAAGGCTTGGTCCCGAGTCAGTCCTCGCTGCATGATCCCCGGTACGCTCAGTTGGTAGCTGGCGGTGGTGATGATCTCGGAGCCCGCTACCAAGTAATCGCGATGGACCGCCATAACGAGCTCCGGTTGCTCCAGGACGGCTCGCCCTGACCACAACGGGTCGTTCAAATCGACCCCGCGCCGCTCCAACTCGGAGGCCAGGCCACCATCGAGCAGGTGCAGCCCTTCAACACGAAATGGGTGACCCGATAGGACGCGTGTCATCGACGTGCCTCTCTGCAGTTCGAAACAGCCTACATCCAGCGTGCCCTGAATCTGTCAGTCGACGCGGCTCGATCCCCGCCTAGAATCTCCGGGTGCCCCATCTCGTCGTTCATGGCCATTTCTATCAGCCACCCCGGGAAAACCCCTGGACCGAGCTGATCGATCGACAACCGTCCGCGGCGCCCTTTCGCGATTGGAACGCACGCGTCAGCGACGAGTGCTACGACCGGATCGGGGCTGCGATCGTGCGCGGCCCGGATGGCCGGGTCGCGTCGCTGGTCAATCTGTTCTCGCGGATCAGCTTCAACATCGGACCCACGCTCGCTGCTTGGCTGGAACACGAGCGGCCCGCGGTGCTCGCGGCGGCGGCCGCCGGGGACCGGGACGCGATCTCGCGAAGCGGCGCCGGCAGTGCGCTGATGCAACCGTTCGGTCACGCGATCTTGCCGCTGTGCGCACCACGCGAACGACGCCTGCAACTGGCCTGGGGGATCGCCGATTTTCGCCGTCGATTCGGACGCGAGCCGCTTGGGGTTTGGCTCTCGGAATGCGCGGTCGATCTCCCGACACTCGAGGACTGCGCGGCGCTCGGGTTGCGTTACACGATCTTGGCGCCCGAGCAGATCGCCCGGGTCCGCCCGTTGTCGGGGGGCGAGTGGACCGATGTCTCGGGCGACAAGGCGCCCACGACACGACCGCTGTTGGTACGGTTGCCATCGGGCGCCACGTTCACGGTGTTTGTTTTTCATGGACCGCTCTCACGATCAGCCGCTTTTTCGGGTGTGTTGCGCGGACGCGGCGATGCGTTTCTAGACTCCGCCAACGCGGCGCTCGCGGCGATACCGGCCGCAAGCGGCGATGCCGATGCAATCCTCTTGGTAGCCTGCGACGGCGAGACCTTCGGTCATCATCAAAAGGGCGCAGAAGATGCGCTGGCCGATGCGTTGCAGCGCGCCCGACTGAGCGGGCAGTGGCAGGTATCGCAACTCGGCGATCTTCTTCAGCGCGTCACGCCGCACCATGAAGCGCAGTTGGTCGAGCCGTCGTCGTGGTCGTGCACGCATGGCGTCGGGCGCTGGTCGCGCGATTGCGGTTGCGGCTTCGTCGGACCCGAGCACTGGTCGCACGCCTGGCGCGAGACGTTGCGCCGCGGCGTGAGTCAGCTTCAGACGAGAATCCTGGCGTTGATCGATCGACACGGCGCCGAGCTATTGCGCGACCCGTGGCTCGCGATCGAACGGTACGGTGACGTGCTGGCGCAGCCGGCCAATCACGAGGCGGCCACCCTTTTCGTGGCGAAGCATGCCGCCCCCGGACTGGATGCAGCCGGACAGCGACGCGCGTTGATGCTGCTCGAGTTGGTGCGTCAAACGCTCTTCGCGGCCACATCGTGCGGTTGGTTCTTCGACGACATCGCCGGCATCGAAGCGGTGCAGGTGTTGCGTCACGCGGCGCGCGCCTCGGAGCTGTGCCGTGCGGTGTTCGGAATCGACCCCGAGCCGGATTTCATCGCATCGCTGTCGGGGGCACGGGCTAATGCCAGCAACGCTGGCAAGGGAGATGACGTCTATCGTCTGCAGGCACTGAGCGCCAAACCATCGGCGACGGCGATCGCCGCCCGCTGGATGGCGCAGCAGATGCAAGCAGGCACCCTTGCCGGTCCAGCAGCGCCAAAGCACGGCGAGATCGGCGCCTACCATGTCAGGGCAAGCGAACCACCCCGTGTGACCAAGCACGAGGCGCGATCGACCGTTGCCGCCGAGTTGGATGTCACGCACACCCGCAGCGGAGAGACAACGCACGTCTCGCTCTCGGTCCAACTCGATACCCCGTTTGCGCTGGCACGCGTCACCGCCAATGACGCTCCGTTCGAGTTGGGTCGCGACCTCCCGGTTGCCGATGCCTGGCTCGACGAGCAGGCGCAGCGGTTGATCGCACAGTTGCCGACGCCCACCGACGAGTGGGGCAACGCGTTGCAGCAGCTCGGGGTGCAGGCGGGCCTTACATCGGCCGAGTTGCCGGCGCCGCTGAGCGATCATCTGCGCGGTCGTGCGGTCCAGGCGATGCGCGAGGCGCTGCGCCCTTCCTCGTCATCGAAATCGTTGAGCGATGCATTGCGCTTGGTGGTCGCGGCCGACCTTCCCTTCGAGCGCCGTTTGATTTGGCGAGCCCCGGTGGGCGAGGCGTTGGCTCTCCATGCGATCGAAGCCTTGCGTCGATCCGATCCTGAAGAAATCAAAGCGCTCGCGTTGGCTGTGGCCGATGCCCGCAGCGGCCTCGGCGAGCGCACCTTGGTGCCGCTGTGGCAGCACCTGATGGCACACACCACGCTCGGCCTGCGATCGCATCGCGAGCAGCTCGCCAGCGCCGCCGGCCTGACCGCCGACGCGCTCACCCCGCTCGATACCCCTGCCCGCGTTACATCACCCGACGCCCCCGACGCCCTCGCGTAGAATGCGAAACCGATGAGCGAGCTACGACACGACCCAATCCATCGCCGCTGGGTGATCATTGCGCTCGAGCGATCCAGACGGCCCGACGAGTTTCATTTCGCGCCGGCAGTTCCGCCCTCCGACGAAGCGCCGTGCGCGTTCTGCCCGGGACAGGAGGGGCACACACCGTCCGAGCTGTATGCGATACGAAGCGGCGGCAACGCCGACGGCCCGGGTTGGTCGGTGCGAGTAGTTCCCAACCGCCAACCGGTACTTGCGATCGAGGGCGACCTAGATCGTCGCGGTCACGGACTTTACGATCGGATGCGCGGCATCGGCGCGCATGAGTTGGTGGTCGAGACCCCCGAACACAGCCAACGCCCGCACGAGATTCCGTTGCTGCAGTACGCCAGCGCGCTGCGCGCCAGTCGCCTGCGCGTGGCGGATTTGATGAAAGATCGGCGCTTCAAATACACGCTGCTGCATCGCAACTACGGTGTTGCCGCCGGCGCAACGATCTTCCATCCGCTCCAGCAGATCGTGGCGATGCCGGTGACACCGCAGAACGTCTCGATCAAGCTCGACAGTGCGCGCGCCCACTTCTACTTGAAAGAGCGCTGTGTGTTCTGCGATCTGATCGAGCAGGAACTCGACGAGGGCTCGCGTCTGGTGCATGTCGACGAGCACTACATTAGCTTCTGCCCTTACGCGTCGCGCTTTCCGTACGAAACGCACATCTTCCCGCGCCGCCACCAACACCTGTTCACGGACCTCGACGACAAAGGGACCGAGGCTCTGGCAGCGCACATGCTCGAGGTCTTCCGGCGGCTGCATACCGTCTTGAAAGGCCCGCCGTTCAATTGGGCGCTGATCAACGGCCCCAACACCCAAGCGGGGGTGGCGCGCGCCGGCTTCTGGACCACCTTGCCTCACGATTTCCATTGGCACATCGAAGTGCTGCCGCGCCTGTCACCACAAGCCGGCTTCGAATGGGGCACGGGCTTGTTCATCAATCCAACGGCGCCGGAGGACGCTTCGGCGTTGCTACGCGACGCTCAGCGATGAACTCGCGTGCGTGGTTTGTTGCGGCCGCGATTGTCGCCGCGGTCCTGCCGCACTGTTCGGCTCGTTCCACCACCCCCTCCGATAGCGAGACGCTCGACACCTCGCAACCGACACTCTCCGCAACGGTCTGGGCGGCGACCGCGGCAGAGCGGCGCGCGCTCTCGTATCAAGCGTTCGCGCTGGCTCGCCAACAACTCGACCGCGCGCTGGCCGACCCAACGTGGCACGCCGATCTGGAAAGCGAAGCAGTCGATCACGCCGGCCAAGACCAGACGAGCGTCGTTGCACTCCCGCCCGCGATCATCATCGATGTGGACGACACTGTGCTCGACACGACCCCGTATCACGCCGACCAACTTCGCCCCAAATCACATCGGCGATTCAGCGGATGGCGCGCTTGGGCCGAACGCGCCGACGCGGTCGCACTCCCTGGTGTCGTCGAGTTTCTGGGCTATGCCCGCGAGCAGGGCGTGCGCGTGTTCTTCGTGAGCAATCGCGACGCGTTCTTGGAGTCCGAGACACGGACCAATCTGCAGCGCGTCGGCATCGTGCTGAGCGACGCTGCCGAGGGCGGCGCTCCCGACTCGGTGCTGTTGATCGGGGAGCGTCCGGTTTGGCTTTCGCGCGATAAGTCGGCGCTTCGAGCCTGGGTCGCCAAGACACAACGCGTCCTGCTATTGATCCGCGACGACCACAACGACTTCGTGCCGGCAGGCGAGAGACTCGAA